>CAZNYE010000112.1:0-4998 GCA_964577185.1 uncultured Pseudomonadales bacterium
TTTCACGGCAGGTGTCTTGATATTTGCGGATGGTCTTGAACGCAAGCTCGCGAATCTCCGCCTGATGCAATTCGGAAATGCCGCACTGCGCATCGGTGAGGAAGCCCCCCTGGGGTTGTATTTTGCCGCTGAGGAGGCTCATGTCTCCGGTGAGATGTACCAGACTGTTCATGAGGCTTGGGACGTGCGCACAGGCAAGCGCATCGCCGAGCGCCGCATCGCTGATTTCAGGAATTGTCATTAACTGATGGAAACTGCCACAATGTCGGAGTGAATACTAGCGTAAACCCAAGCGTAAACCCATCATGCGGCGAAGCACCGCCCGATGCGGGCCCGGCAGAAGGCGGCGGGCCCGCTGCTGACGCGCATCCGGTCAATATCGGCATTTGTGGGCTCGGAACCGTGGCCAATGGGTTGGTTGGTCTGTTATGTCATGAACGTGACAGGCTAGGTCAACGCATCGGAAGACGCCTTGAGCTCAAACGAATTGCCAGCCGCACACCCAAGCCGGACCTGGTTCCAGAAGGCGTGCATTTCAGCACCAATTTGTTTGATCTGGTCGAAGACCCAGAGGTGGATATGCTGGTTGAGCTGATTGGCGGCGTGAACCCGGCCCTGCCGCTCATCGAGCGGGCGCTCGAGCTTGGTAAGCCGGTCGTGACCGCCAATAAGGAAGTACTCGCCAAGCACGGGGACGCGCTATTCTCGCTGGCCGCAGCAAGAGGCGTACCAATAGGATTTGAAGCTTCGGTCGGCGGGGGTATTCCAATCATCAAGGCCATGCGAGAGAGCTTGGCCGGTGATCAAGTGATGCGCATTGTCGGCATAGTGAACGGCACCACCAACTTTATTTTGTCACGCATGGCGGAGAAGGGTGCCAGTTTCGAAGCTTCCCTCAAGGAGGCGCAGGAACTCGGATTTGCCGAAGCCGAGCCAGACTACGACATTCATGGTACGGATGCCGCGCACAAGATCGCAATCCTCGCGGCGATTGCCTGGGGCCTCGCCTTTGATGTCGGTCGTGTGCATACCGAGGGCATGCATCTGATTCGTGCGGAAGACTTGGATTTTGCGACGCGCCTCGGATACTCGATCAAGCACCTTGGTGTCGCAGAGATGGATGGCAATGGCGTACAGACGCGTGTCTATCCAGCCCTTGTGCACCAATCCAACTTGCTTGCTCAAGTTCGTGGCGTGACCAACGCATTGGAAGTGTCAAGCCAAGCGCTTGGCAAGAGCCTGTATATCGGGCCCGGTGCCGGTGCATTGCCAACCGCCAACTCGGTGCTCGCCGACATTATTGATATTGCCAGCGGCAATGCCCACAGGCCCCTCTGGGCGACAGGTGCTTGCGTCGGGCGCACACCAGCGAGCGAGCCATCTTCAAGCTTCTACCTGCGCGCGCAGGTGGATGACAAAACCGGTGTGCTCGCGCATCTCGCTGAAGCCCTCGCGAGCAAGGGCATAGGCATAGACACCCTGCTGCAGCCTGAAATCGGCGAACGCGCGCCTAAGAGGTCGGACGTGGCTTCAATTGTGCTGGTCACGCACGAGACGATGGAAGCCAGGATGCTCGAGGCGGTTAAGCTGATCGAGGCCTTCCCTGAAGTGCGCGGCGAGGCGTCCCTTATTCGCGTCTATGATGGTGATTGATGCAGGCTGAGTTTCGTTTGAGGGAAGTTGGGCAGCATGAGCAGGCGCTTGTCGGCTCCATGCATCCCGTGCTGGCGCGCATCTACGCCGCGCGTGGTGTAAGGGCTCCGGCGGAGCTTGATCTCGCCCTCGCTGGCCTGCCGAGACCTTCAAAACTCAAACAGGTCGATCAGGCGGCAACGCTGATCAGCGATGCTGTCATGGCCGATGAGCGCATCATCATCGTTGGCGATTTCGATGCTGATGGCGCTTCAGGCACCGCGCTCGGAGTGCTTGCGCTGACATCCTTCGGTGCCAAGCAGGTTGGATTCCTAGTGCCCAACCGATTCGAGTTCGGGCACGGACTCTCGACCCAGTTGGTCAAGGTTGCATCGGAGCGGGAACCGAATCTGCTCATCACTGTCGATCACGGCACCGCGAGTCTTGAGGGCATCAGGCTGGCGCGAAAGCTCGGTATGAGTGTGGTGGTCACCGACCATCATCTCGCGGGGGCCGAGCTGCCGGAGGCAAATGCCATCGTGAATCCGAACCAGCCCGGGTGCGAATTCGAAAGCAAGTATCTTGCCGGTGTGGGCGTACTCTTCTACGTGATGAGTGCGGTGCGCGCGGAGCTTAACAGTCGTGGTTGGTTCGGCCTTCAGCGACCCATGCCCAACATGGCGGAGTTTCTTGACTTGGTGGCGATTGGAACCATCTCGGATCTTGTGCCGCTCGATCAAACCAACCGTATTCTGGTGAGCGAAGGACTCAGGCGCGCGAGCATCGCCCCGCGCCCAGGTGTGAAGGCCTTGCTGGAAGTCGCCAAACGCGGTCGCACAAAGGTACTTGCGGACGACATAGGCTATGGCCTCGCGCCCAGAATCAATGCGGCCGGCCGCTTGACCGACATGTCTCTCGGAATCCAGTGTCTTCTGAGCCCGACCTTGAGCGAAGCGCGCCGGATAGCGGGCGAACTCGACGAACTCAATCGTCGGCGAAGAGAAATAGAGTCTTCCATGGTGATGCGGGCGGAGTACTTATTGACGGAAACCAGGCAGAAGCTCGCCGGCGAAGACCTGCCGGAGGCGATCTGCCTCTACGATGCGGACTTTAGCCAAGGTATTATCGGATTGGTCGCTTCGCGCCTAGCGCGGGAGCTTGAGCGTCCGGCATTCGTGTTCGCCGATGCCGGTGACGCCGAACCCGACTACCTGCGCGGCTCGGCGCGTGGTGTGCAGGGGATTCACCTGCTTGATTTGATTGATCTGGTCAACGCCCGACATCCAGGGCTCCTCGTGCGTTACGGTGGACACGCCATGGCAGCGGGCGTGACACTGGTGCGTTCGAATCTCGCGGACTTCAGCGCGGCCGTTCAGCAAATCGTGGGCCGTGACATTGAGGTTCCACCACCTTCGAGTGTCTATTTGACCGACGGATTCTTAGATGAAGACGATCTCTGTCTTGAATTCGCGCGCCACCTTGAGAATGCCGGCCCTTGGGGTCAGGGCTTCGAGCAACCCACCTTCGAGGGTGTGTTTTCCTTGCGCACCCAGCGCGTCGTCGGCGATGCCCACTTGCGAATGCTCTTGGAACAGGGCGAGACCCTGATTGATGCGATTGCCTTTGGGCAGGACGAACTCATCGCCGCAGACCGGGTGCGAATTGGTTACCGGCTCAGCGTGCATAGATGGGGAGATTCCGAAACCGCGCAGCTCATCGTCGAACGGCTTGAGCCTATGGATGCGTGAATCCTATCCGCCGTCGGTACTGATGCCGAAGCGCGACACGCCTGCTGCGACTATTGTTTTTGCTTCTTGCCGACACAGAGATTCGAATCCATGGGGGAGATGAACCGGAACCCCAGGTTTGAGACGAGAATTCAATACGTTCGCACTTCGACGCAATGGTACACTCCCAATCCAATTCTCGACCATCCAGTTTGATCCGCCATGGCTGAAGTCACCGCCCTTCGCGAACAACACAAGCAGCTTTGCGAGCGAAATAATATGCTCTGGGGGTATCTTTGACTTAAGCAAGAAGACAGCGCGCTTAGAGGAAGTTGATCGCGCGCTCGCCGACCAGGAGGTGTGGAAGGATCAATCGAGGGTTGCTTCGCTTGGGCGGGAAAAGCGCGTCTTGGAGCGCCTGGTCGCAGAGGCGGAAGGCATATCGCAGAGCCTTGAAGATACCGTGGAGCTCATGGAGCTTGGTACAGGCGACCCCGACATGCTCGCTGAAGTCGCCAGTGAGCTCGAGTTGCTCGATGGTCGCTTGGCGGGCCTTGAATTTGAACGCATGTTCTCGCACGAGCTTGATGGCGGCAATGCGTTCGTCGAGATCCAATCTGGTTCTGGCGGCACCGAAGCTCAGGACTGGGCGGAAATGCTGCTGCGCATGTACTTGCGTTGGAGTGAGCGACGAGGCTTCGAGTGCAACCTCACCGAAGTCTCCGCGGGCGAGGTCGCGGGTATCAAGAGCGCCACCATTCAGGTGAGTGGTGACTATGCCTACGGCTGGCTGCGCACCGAGACCGGAGTTCATCGCCTCGTGCGCCTGTCACCATTCGACGCCGGCAATCGACGTCACACTTCCTTTGCTTCGGTCATCGTCTCGCCGGAAGTGGACGACACGATCGAGATAGATATCGACCCCTCGGATGTGCGCGTGGATACCTACAGGGCGAGCGGCGCGGGCGGACAGCACGTCAACAAGTCGGATTCGGCCGTGCGTCTCACACACTTGCCGACGAGCGTTGTGGTGCAATGTCAGAGTGAACGCTCACAACATCAGAATCGAGACCAGGCTTGGAAACAACTCCGCTCGAAACTCTATGAACTCGAGGAACAGAAGCGTCGCGCCGAGCAACAGGCCATAGAGGAGGGCAAGTCGGACATTGGATGGGGCAATCAAATCCGCAATTACGTGCTCGACCAATCGCGCGTCAAGGATCTGCGCACGCGTGTCGAGCGCGGCGACCCCAGTGCAGTGCTCGATGGCGACCTCGACGAATTCATGGAAGCAAGCCTCAAGGCGGGGGTATAGGGTGATATGAGCGCTGACAATGACATGACCGCCGCGCGCCGGGCCAAGCTTGAGGCATGGCGCGCGCGTGGTGGTGCCTACCCCAACACCTTTCGGCGCAGCGACTTGGCCTCCGAGCTGCACAAGCGCTTTGAAGAGGACAGCAAGGAGGATCTCGAAGCCAAGCAGGTGCCCGTAGCCGTCGCGGGTCGCATCATGCTCCGTCGCGTGATGGGCAAGGCGTGCTTCCTCACCTTGGAGGATGTCGCCGGTCGCATCCAAATCTATGCTCGCGTAGACGATCTTGGCGATCAGGCCTACGCGGAAATGGAACATCTGATGGAC
>CAZNYE010000113.1:0-7333 GCA_964577185.1 uncultured Pseudomonadales bacterium
AATGTGAAGGAGTCGTAGTTGTCGATCATCAACAGCATCGGACAATTGTAGCCGGACTCTGCCAGGACGAAACGCGCGACAACTGGAAGTCAAGCAAAGTCCACGTGGTATCGGGTTCGGCAGGATGGTGCTATTCGCAGTCACATACGGGGTGCCCACCCCTCGCCGGTCAGATCCTTCAACGACACCACGAGGTCGTCGTGCACCGTATCCGCGAGAGCGTTCACGAATCGCATGTCCGCAGTGACCATGCGGACACCGAGTCGCGCGGCCAATGCAAGGTACACAAAGTCGTACACAGGTCGTTTGTAAGCCACGGCCAATCGCACCGCGTCAGCGCATACTGTCTCATCCCCGTGCCAACGGATGGGCATTTCGGCCACTTGCGAAATGAGCGAGCCAGCCCGACTCGGGCGCACCTGTCCCAATTGGGTCTTGCGCCAGATGGCATTCGCGGTCTCGCACACAAGCAGGTGAGGCGCTTCAAGCGATTCACTGGACACCAGCAGGTTACGGGCGGCATCAGAGGCTTCCTCGTCCACTAACCACTTGACCGAGACACTGGCATCGACGACTAGCGACATGATTGTTCAGTGGCCGTGGTCTCGGTCTTCGCGAACGAGCACCTCGGCGGGCGTCTGCTTGGTGCCCATGGTCTCGCGACGCAGCACTTCCGAGATTTCGAGGAATCTCGCACGCTTGACCGCCATGTCGTCCTTGGAGGCTTCTGTCAGGATATGTCGCACTTCGCCCTCAAGCGATCGATTGTTGTCCGCTGCACGACGCTTAAGGTTGAGAACCACCTGTTCTGGAAGCAGCCTTACATTAATCGTTGCCATGGTAGGAGTATTGAAAGTGCCATCATTTTGATAGCGTGGCACAATTGCTATCGAAAATCAACCATCGCTTACAAAGCGCTCGCAGAACTGGGTCGCGCTCGTTGTCGGCCTTCAGCCGGGAGCCGTGTTCACCAATATGCTGACCGGCGCGTGGGCAGCAAATATGGCCTCCACATCTTGAGCGACGCGCGCATCGCAAGTTTCCAAGTTCACGTCTTCGGGAAGAAGCCCTTTTGCCTTGGCGGGTTCTCGACTGATGGCGACGACCTTGGCGCCGAGATTCACAAGCCGCTTGCACACAGACAGTCCCATGCCCGAGGTGCCACCAAAGACCAGCGCTTTCTTGTTGTGAGGATTCATCAGTGAATTCGTCAATCAGGCTAAATCGAGTAGTAGTCTGGAAGGTCGTCCCGCGTGATGCGCGTGGCACCGCTCAAGGGGCTCTCACCAAAATATATGTCCTCGCCGACCAACTTGCCTTCAGGGTCTCCCGGCCATAGGGTCACCAGCCTTGCAGTGGTCAATACTAGTTCATCATCGGCCAGCGGTTGGCCATCAATCGCTTCAAGACCAAAAGCGCGAGCGACCGCTCCTGTGCGCACCTGCTTGACGGCACCTTCTGTCACCACGTGGTCGTCACCAACAATCAGATTCTCCACCACGACTTCAAACTGGTTGCCGCCAGTCGCAAACATGTTGCTATAGAAAGCCCGCACAGCTTCACGCCCCTCAATGACCATGTTGTTGTCACCACTGCCCCAAAAGTGATAGATGGGCTCTGCGGTAAGCGTATCCATAAGCGGCTCGAGGTGACCACGTATTTCTTCTTCCATGTGGTCGCGAACAGCCTTGACAAGCGTGGCCCGACGCTCCGTCGGCTGCTCGCGCCACGCGGCTTCAAGCCTAAGCCAACTGTTCCAGGGATTGATCTTCCATGTATTTGATTCTGGCAAAATGCCCTCGCTTAAATACTACCTCACCGGCAGGTCGAACCCTAGCACAAGCAAGGGAACTGTTTACAAGCCTTGCACAATGTAACCAAGGAACCATGCTTTGCACGGGTCCCAGGAATGAGGCGATATCGAGTGGTTCGGTAGGTGAAAGAGGAATTCTCCATTAGTTAATTATATACTGTTGTGACCCTTCGATATAGCTTTTCTTTGTATCCATCTTGAACCCGGGAGCACTTCCATGGCAGCCTTTCGACCAGAAATCGAATTCTTTGAACAAAACGGCATCACCCGCACCGCTTTCGCGCGGCTGCACGATAGCTGCGTCATGCCCTTGTGGTTCGGCGAGGGCGATGAGGTCACACCAGACTTCATCCGCGAGGCCGCAAAGGCGTCCCTCGACCAGGGACACACCTTCTATACCCATACCCGAGGTCGCGCGACGCTTCGATCATCCCTGAAGCGCTATCTCGATGGCCTCTACGGTCTCGACATACATCCCGATCGAATTAGCGTTCCAGGCTCCGCCATGCTCGGCGTCAATATTTCAGCGCAGATGGCAGTATCAAAGGGTGATCACGTGCTGGTGGTCAGCCCTGTGTGGCCAAACATAGATGCTGTGTTTCGAGTGATCGGGGCCGATGTTGAACATGTGCGGCAACACCAAACAGAAGCTGGCTGGCACATTTCTGCTGAAGAGATCATTGATAGGGTAAGACCGGGCACTCGGGCCATCTTCATCAATTCGCCCTGCAACCCAACCGGCTGGGTCATGCGGCAGTCAGAGCAACTTCGACTCTTGGAGTTTTGCCGCGAACGCGAAGTCTTGATCATCGCGGACGAGGTGTACCACCGCTGCACTTTTGAATCGCAGGTGGCGCCTTCGTTTCTGGAAATCGCAGCAGACGACGACCCCGTCATAGTCGTCAATAGCTTCTCCAAGGCTTGGGCCATGACCGGCTGGCGAATCGGCTGGGTGGTGGCACCCAAGCGACTCGCTGTGCCCTGGGCTTCGCTCTCAGAGTGCTTCAATACAGGTGCCAACGTGTTTGCGCAAGCTGGCGCGAGAGCAGCACTTGAACGGGGCGAGTATTTTGTGAAGGCACAGCAGTTGAAATTCGCCAAGGGTCGAGAACTGGTCACCGCCGCGTTTCAGGGACACCCCAGACTTGACTACATCGAGCCACAGGGTGCCTTCTATGCGTTTCCAAGGGTATTAGGACTGCGAGACAGCGGCAATTTCGTCGAATCCATGAGAGATGAAATGCTTGTTGGCCTTGCGCCCGGCTACACATTCGGCCCAGGCAATGAATCCCATTTCCGCATCTGCTTCGCTCGACGCCACGATGAACTCGAACAAGCCCTCGAGCGCATACTTGAGTTTCTTGAGGATTGGGAGCCGGGCGATTCCCGCGATCAACCACACTCGTCAGAATTACCTCGCTAGGTATCGGGCAGCCTATCAAGACTCTGCGCCATGGCGGCCGCCTTAAAGAGGGCGCGCCCCTTGTTCATGGATTCCTCCCATTCGTTTTCCGGCACCGAATCCACAACTATGCCGCCCCCAGCTTGGATGTGCATGACTTCATCCTTGATAAGCGCGGTGCGTATGGCGATGGCTGTGTCCAGGTTGCCGCCGAAGGCGACGTAGCCAACCGCGCCGCCGTAGATGCCCCGCTTTACGGGCTCCAGCTCATCGATGATTTGCATGGCCCGGAATTTGGGCGCGCCAGATAGAGTCCCTACTGGCAGGGACGCCTGCAGGGCGTCCATGGCGGTGTTGCCTTCAAGCAATTGTCCGCGAACTTCGCTCGATATGTGCATGACGTGCGAGTAGCGTTCAATCACAAACTCTTCCGTCACTTTAACGCTTCCAACACGAGAAACACGACCGACATCGTTACGTGCAAGATCGATCAACATGAGGTGTTCTGCAAGCTCCTTGGAGTCAGACAACAGCTCTTCCTCCAAGGCTTGGTCTTCAGCCGGGGTGCTCCCCCGAGGTCTTGTGCCCGCCAGTGGGCGACTCACGATTTCTCCGTCTTCGACCCGCACCATGATCTCTGGAGACGAACTCACGATTGAGAATTCCCCAAACTCCATGAAGAACATGTAAGCGGAGGGATTCAGACGCCGTAGTGCCCTATAGAGATTGAGCGGCGGAGCACTGAAAGGCACCGACATTCGCTGTCCAATGACGACTTGAAAGACATCTCCGGCGCGCTCGTATTCGCAGATGCGTTCAACCGCCCGCATGAAGCCTTCTTTGCCCCACCCAGAGGCAAAGTCAGACTCTTCTATGGTCGGCACTGGCGTCTCAACTGAACTCATGGGCTCAAGCGGTTGATCGAGTCGCTCGGAAATCTCCAAGAGCCTCTCTTGTGCCCGGTGGTGGCACTCGGGGTCAGAGAGATCGGCTAGAACTATGATGTTCACACTTCCAGTGAGCGAATCGAACACCACCACCTCGGTGGAGACCATGAGCAGTATGTCGGGTATGCCTATGGGATCCGGCGGTTCCTTGCCCTTGAGCTTGGGCTCCAGATAGCGCACCGTGTCATAGCCGAAATAGCCGACGAGTCCTCCGCAGAATCTCGGCAACCCTTCAATGTCCGGAATTCTGAAACGCTGTTCGTATTCGGCGACATAACTGAGCGGATCGTCTCTCGTGAGGCGCTCGACGATTTCACCGGCCGTCTCTACTTGGATCGCCGACCCACTGACACGTAGTACCGTTCGGGAGGGCAGTCCGATAAATGAATAGCGTCCCCATCGTTCGCCGCCTGAGGCGGACTCAAGCAAATAGGCGTACTTGCCCCTCGCCAGCTTGCAGAAGGCCGACAATGGGGTTTCGAGATCGGCCAATCTCTCCAAGGTCAGCGGGACGTGGGTGAATCCCTCTGCCTGGTATGCCTTCAATTGGGCCTCAGTGAATTGATTGACATTGAATTGACTCACAAGAGGTCCTTGAAACTGGCGATGACACGATCTGCCGCATGAACATCTGGCGCCGTATCGATAAGCGTCCCATCCAAGTCAAACAAATGGGCCGAATAGAGACGCGCATTCTGAACTGCCCCGTCCAAGCCCAACTCCGCCGCAAAATGAGTTAAACCCACTTAGAGATCTGATCGCGCAAGCGAAGCGCGCATTTCGGCGATAGTCCGCGCGTAGTCCCGGCTTGCAAAAATCGCCGATCCCGCAACGAAGGTGTCCGCACCGGCATCTCGAGCCAATGTGATCGTCTCGCAATCTATGCCGCCGTCGATTTCAAGGCGAATATCACGCCCTGAAGCCACTATCTTGTCGCGCACCTCGCGCACTGAATTCAATGACGAGTGAACAAAACGCTGGCCCGGATACCCTGGGTTCACAGACATCACCAGCACCATGTCCAAGAGATGCAGCACAGGATCTACAATCGATGGTGGCGTACCGGGGTTCAGCACCAGCCCGCACTTCACCCCCAATTCACCTGCCAAAACGAGCGATCTATGCACATGAAGGCTGGCTTCAGGATGGAAGGTAATGAAGTCGGCACCCGCCTCGGCAAAGAGCCGAATCAATTCATCGACCGGCGAGACCATGAGATGCACATCAACCGGCACCGTAATACCATGCGTCTTCAAAGATCGCAGCACCAGCGGCCCAATGGTCAAATTCGGCACGTAATGCATATCCATCACATCAAAGTGAATCATGTCGGCACCAGCGCGAATCACGGCATCGACTTCTTCGCCAAGTCGAGCGAAGTCGGCTGAGAGTATCGAAGGTGCTATCCAATAGTCACTCATGACGCGGGCATTCTACACGTCGCATGCTGACGGCTCCTTCGCCGAGTGGGTGGAAGCGGCGATTCGAGAACGCATTGAGGCATCCATTCTCACCTGGCGGTCACTGCCGACAGAGGCAAGTTTCCGCAGCTTTTATCGCATCGAGTCAAATGCGGGTTCTCATGTCGCCATGTACGCACCACCCGAGCACGAAAACACGCATCAGTTCGTCAAGATGGCCGAGTTCTTTTCCAAGCAAGGCGTAGGCGTACCCAATGTGTACGCCTTCGATATGCACCGAGGCTTCGTGCTTATGGAGGATCTCGGCGACGACCTCTTGGAAAAGGCCTATTTCCGTGGACAGTCGAACCAGGCGCTCGACCTCGCCCTGGGTGCGCTTATCAAGATTCAATCCTCGAGCGACCCTGAACGCGAGGTGCCAACATACGAGGAGGCGCGCTTCAACATGGAGCTTGGCATCTTCTCTGAGTGGTTCTTGCAGGGTCTCATCGAGACTTCTCCCCCGAACTGGTTTGCAGATCTCAGCGAAAAACTCGTGGCCAGCGCCCTCAGCCAGCCGAAATGCTGCATTCATCGAGATTTTCATTGCCGCAACCTGCTCATCAAACCATCAGGCGGACTTGGCGTGGTGGATTTCCAAGACGCGCTGATCGGACCTTTGACCTATGATCTTGCATCTGTGCTGGGTGATTGCTACTACGAATTCAATGAACAGCAGGTGGCGCGGTCCATCGAAACATACAGGGCAATCGCCCTCTGTGCGAATCTTCCGAGCATAAAAGACGAGAAGGAATTCCGAGGGCGCTTTGATTTGATGGTCATCCAACGTCAGCTCAAGGCGGTCGGCATCTTTGCGAGGCTCTGGCTGAAACGCGGCAGGGAAAGCCATTTGAGAGATATAGAACCCGTACTTCTGCGCCTTGCCAAGCGGTGCGAACAATACGCGGCAACCTTACCGCTCGCCAATGCGATTCGAAGCGATTACCTCCCAAAAGCCGCGTCACGACTTGAGGGCATCCGCCCATGAAGGCGATGATTCTCGCCGCCGGGCTTGGCACTCGGTTGCTGCCGCTCACCAAGAAGCTCCCCAAGCCGCTCATTGAAGTGGCGGGCAAACCGCTCCTCAGCCATCAAATCGATTGGCTCAAAGCAGCAGGCATTCATGAGATTGTCATCAATCTGCACCATCTCGGGGAGAATATCGAATCACACCTTGGTGGAGGACAGAGGTTTGGCGTGTCCATTCAATACAGTCGCGAACCCGAGCTGCTCGACACGGGCGGGGGGATCGCAAAGGCCCTGCCACTGCTCGGCGACGCCCCGTTTATTTGGATGCTCGGCGACATCTGGTGCCCGGACATTGAGTTTCCCGACACACTTCCCCCCGCCTCTCTCGCACATTTGGTACTCTGTCCCATGCACGGCAAACGCTCATACGGGGATTTCGATCTAGTGGCAAACAGGGTGGTCCGTAGCTCGCATCGGCCGTTCATCTTCACGGGAGTGGGCCTTCTGCATCCAACCCTTTTTGAAAATTGTCCCGAAGGGTCCTTCTCTATGACGCACGATCTTCTGTTCCATCGGCTAGAGAGCGGAGAAGTGACCGGCGAACTCTATGCGGGTGACTGGGCGGACATCGGCTCGCTAGAATCTCTCTCGCTTCTCCGCACGAGGCTGCAATCGTGATGCAGAGCAACCTTCAAATTCGAGCGATTGGCTTCCTTGGCCTCCTCGTCGCTTCGTGCACCGC
>CAZNYE010000114.1:0-2768 GCA_964577185.1 uncultured Pseudomonadales bacterium
TTGGATAACATGATTCGAGAAAGCCTTCTGCTCGAAGCGCAGATCGAAGATCTCGCCGCGCGCTTCTTTGATCGCCACAACGCTTTCTTCTTGGGTCGAGGGGCGCAGTATCCGGTTGCCCTAGAGGCCGCGCTTAAACTGAAGGAGATTTCCTATGTGCACGCCGAGGGCTATCCGGCGGGAGAACTCAAGCACGGCCCGCTGGCGCTGGTCGATGAGGGCATGCCGGTGATTGCGGTCGCGCCAAAGGATGACCTGATTGAGAAGCTCCAGTCGAACCTGCGCGAGGTGCACGCTCGTGGCGGACAGCTCATCGTCTTTGCCGGTCCGGACACCGAGTTCGGTTCTCATTCAGACGTGCACATCATCTCCATGCCGCGCATGCACGAGCTTCTGGTGCCGATAGTGTATTCCGTCCCCCTGCAATTACTCGCTTACCATGTCGCGAAGCAAAAGGGCAGAGATGTTGATCAGCCACGCAATCTCGCTAAGGCTGTGACGGTGGAGTAGGCGTTACTCCGGTTTTCGCGGCGCTCGATGTATCCTGCCGCAAGAATCGATTTCGTCGACGACGCGAACCTGTCTCCTGCGGTTGGTGCTACGAGGTGCCAGCACGGGCTTCAGGGGCGGTCAAATGGTAAGTAGGCTCAAGTGTTCGACCATTGGATTGAAGTCTCGATCAGAATGCAACAGATGGTAACCGTGCTCGATGCAAAAGGTGGCTATCAGCATATCAATTGTCTTGCGGACTGTTATGCCCTTGGTGCGAAGGGCACGGTAGTCGCGACTGCTGACCAAGGCAATTTCACGACCAACCATAGGCTCGAAGATTAGCGTATCCAATGCTTCTCGTGCTAACCGAGCGTGACGCTGGTTGCGAAAGCCTTGCAAGACCTCGGCTAGGATGAGATCGCCGACAATGATAGGCTCCACACCCAGAAAACCATCTAAAAGCGCTGTTTCTCGGGTTTCGGTGCCGTTGAAGTAGTCAATCCAAACTGATGAATCAACGACAATCAATTGTCTCGCCGCATTGCGTCAAGCGACCCTTCCCAATGTAGCTTTCCACGAAGCCTGCGGATTCGCTCTTGGGCGTGGGTTTGGACGAGAAGGCGCAATCCCGCCTCCACCGCTGCCTTCTTGGTCTTGAATTTGCCAGCGCTCAGGGCATTTTCCATCAGTTCGTCATTGATTTCGATATTGGTTCGCATATCCGTTAAATGTGTATAGATTATGGAATCATACACCTTCTATTGGATTTCTCAAAGATTGGTCTGGTACGGATCCGTTGTTGAGACTTTCATTGCATGCCCGTGGCGGACAGCTGATCGTCTATTCCGTGCCCCTGCTTTTGTAGGGGCCGGGCATGCCCGGCCCGCAGCAATCCATCACCGACAGACTTGGACCAAGGGTCGTCCGTCGACAATCGTTTCCTCCGCGTATGCGGTGTGGTGGTGGGAGAATTCGCGACGGTTTGGATTTGGGCGGTGCCCATTCAAATGGAAATTTGGTGTGCAAATTGAATGCTAGGGTTCGCGCGGGTTCAGTCGGGATTCGGCCCTCGCTTCAGCTCGGTCATAGAGTGCTTCCCTAGGTAAGTTGACAGATGTTCGCAAGCCCAGGCCGCGTGCATCAAAGTCAGCGCGTACTTCGCTCAGTAGCCTGTTCCTTCGTTCCCACGCCGTCTCGATGCGAGATTCAGCAGTGTTCGCCCCTTGATTCTGGCCAAGAGCAACGCTTCTGAGGTAGTTTCGCACCAATGCCGAGACAGATGTGTCCATCTGAGCGGCCCGAATGTGTGCAAGTCGGTGTGTTTCCTCATCGACGGAGACGGTGATGTTCTTCATGAGCAAAGCCACACAATTTCTGTGCTATACAACATAACCATACACTGCTCTATAGACAACACCATTGGCATAGTGCAGTTGGCAAGGCGAGAGAGAGACAATGCCGATGGAGCGGCTGTTTCCGAACCTGTGGCGGGAGACCAGGCAACTGTTCGACAAGATGGATCAGTAGACCCGGCCATCCTGCAAGCGCTGCTCAACTAGTGCGTCAAGCGGCTCTTGGCTTTTTTTCTCCACGCACTCGCGCAGGGTGTCGTAATCCCCCTCATGCAGCACAGACCCCTGAGGCATGCCCTCGTCAAAGACCTCGCGCCACTGTTGGCCGAGCTCATACCATTGCTTTGCGGTGACCATGGGCAAATACAACATCCCATTCGACCAATATCAATTCACCAATCCACAAACATGCGGATCAGCTATCCACCCTTCGAGCGAATCAGTGTCAGATGGCATTCCAAATGTGTTCGGCCCCTGCAAGTATGCCCACGCGGCCTGGGTCGCACAGAGCAATGAGTCTAACTGATCTCCTGTAGGGTCTTCGGCGAGAATTTTAGGTGCGCTGACAGTTATGCCGTACGCGTCGCGTAACTGGGCGCTACAGATCATCGCCATAATGTCACGACGCGCCCTAGCTTGATCCTCTGTTTGGTTCTTCTTTCGGTCATTCTTGTAGCTGCGTCGGCCGATCAATTTGCGAGCGAGTACGCCCGGATATGATTCCACCACAACCCGCGATGGGTCGCCTGACTTGAGACCAGGGACCGCCGCCTCTGAGCACAACAAACGTGGCGCGCCTTCGAAGAACATTAGGCCGACAGGCACTCCGTACAACTTTTGTGGGCTAATGGAGCCGGCTAAGGAGTCGGTCTTTCGCTTGTGTTCCTTATCGCCGAATGGACGCTGTTTGCGGTACTGATCGAG
>CAZNYE010000115.1:0-7443 GCA_964577185.1 uncultured Pseudomonadales bacterium
TATCCACATCGATTGACCAGTTGTTCGTGAATGACCCTCGCCAGCACGTCATTCGGCACAACCGCAAAATTGCCGTGCATCACCGCGTATTGCAGGCGTGTTCCTGTACCGAGCGCCGCACCTTCGGCAGCCCTGACGACCCGTTCGAATAGCGCTTCAACCTGAGTGGTTTGCGGATGGCGAACGTAGTAGTACACCTCGGCCAGCTCCGGGACTATGTTCGGTGCCGCTCCGCCCTCGGTGATCACGTAGTGCAGTCGCGCTTCCTGCGGCATGTGCTCACGCATCAGGTTGGTCATATGGTTCATGGCTTCAACCGCGTCAAGTGCCGACCTGCCTCGTTCCGGCGCCGTTGCCGCATGTGCCGCCACCCCATGAAAACGAAACCTGCCGGATTTATTGCTGTTACTACTTGCGGGCGAAGCGTCATTGCGATCACCCGGATGCCAATGCAGGACGATATCCGCGTCCTCGAATAAGCCTGCGCGAACCATATACACCTTGCCGGAGCCGCCCTCTTCCGCCGGTGTGCCGTACACGCGCACCCGACCTTCCTTACCTGTCGAGGCCAGCCACTCGGCGACGGCGGCGGCCGCCGTCACCGAAGCACTGCCAAACAGGTGATGACCGCAAGCGTGACCCGCCTCGCCGCCAAGCGATTTGCGTTCGGGGATAGGGGCTTGCGACAGGCCGGGCAAGGCATCGAATTCGGCCAGCAAGGCGACCACCGCACCGCCCCGCCCAGCCTCCGCCAGAAAAGCCGTTGGAATTCCAGCCACACCCCGCGTAACCGCGAAACCCTCGGCGAGCAGAAAATCGGCTAAACGCGCCGAACTTCTGCTCTCCAGGTAGCCCAACTCGGCGAACTCGAAAATATCCGCAGCCATGGCCACCGCCTGTGCCTCACGCGCATCGACCCGCGCGAGCATATCCTCGCGTTCAAGACTCGAAGCAGAGAGGCACCAAAAGCAGGAAAAGAAAACCAGGGCGCCCCGCAGAGGGGTCACTGATCGATTCCGCCCATGCACAGGTACTTGATCTCCAGATAATCATCAAGACCATACTTGGAGCCTTCGCGACCAGTGCCCGATTCCTTGACTCCGCCAAAAGGTGCCGCGGCGTTCGAAATAGCACCCTCGTTCACCCCCACGATGCCGTACTCCATGCCTTCGGAGACTCGCCATATGCGGCCTATATCACGCGAATAGAAATAGGCGGCCAATCCAAACGGCGTGTCGTTGGCAAGCCTGATCGCCTCATCCTCCGAATGAAAGCGCAGCAGCGGTGCCACGGGACCGAATATCTCCTCCTGACACACACGCATCTGTGGCGTGACATCCGCCAGCACCGTGGCCTCAACGAAACCCTCCCCCTGATCACCTCGCGCGCCTCCAAGCAGCACCCGCGCGCCTTGCTCCCTTGCATCTTCCACCAGCGCCATGACATCGTCCGCAGCCTGAGGATCAATGAGCGGCCCCAGGGTGACGCCAGTGTCGAAGCCATTGCCAAGATGAAGCTTCGCCGCGGCTTCCGTAAACCGGTCGGCGAATTCCTCGAACACGCCGTCCTGCACCATCATTCTATTGGCACAGACACAGGTTTGCCCTGCGTTTCTGAATTTGCTCGCCATGGCTCCCTTCACCGCCGCATCGAGATCGGCATCGTCAAAAACGATGAAGGGCGCGTTTCCGCCGAGCTCCATGGAAGTGCGTTTCATAGTGCCGGCGCAATCACGCACAAGCTGCTTGCCGATTTCCGTGGAACCGGTGAAGGTCAGCTTGCGCACCAGCGGATTCGAAGTGATTTCGGCTCCGATTTCCCGCGTCTTCCCAACCACCACGTTGATAACGCCAGGTGGAATATCGGCCCTTTCACCGAGTTCGGCGATCGCGAGGGCCGATAGCGGGGTGGAGGTGGCCGGCTTGCAGACCACGGTACATCCGGCCGCAAGTGCTGGACCCACCTTGCGGCCAAGCATGGCATTGGGAAAGTTCCATGGCGTGATGCATCCAACCACTCCGACGGGCTGCTTGATGGTCACAATGCGCTTGTCGGCGGCCGGTGCTGGGATGGTGTCGCCATAGATTCGCCGCGCTTCCTCGGCAAACCATTCCAAGAAACTTGCGCCATAGGCTATCTCAATGCGTGCCTCAGCAAGCGGTTTTCCCTGCTCGGCAGTCAGTATGCGCGCCAGGTCTTCCTGGTGGAGCATCATCAGATCATACATTCGCCTTAACGCATCGGCGCGCTGGGCGGCGGTTCTCCGGCTCCAGTCCACCTGCGCCCGGTGGGCCGCTTGAATCGCGAGTCTCGTTTCGGCCGCGCCACATTGAGCGACCTCTGCCAGCGTCTCCAGGGTCGCCGGATTCACAACGGGTACTGTCGAGCCATCCTGGGCGTCGATCCATTGTCCATCCACATAGGCTTGGGTGCGAAGTAGGCTCGGGTCCGCGAGTTTCATGGCGGGTGTCTCCTCAAAGGTGTTGGCAGCAAAGCAGATTGACGATTAGGCCCGGGATTGTCAAGGGAAATCGGTTTTCTGATCTACCTGAAATCACGCTGGCGCTGGTCATGAATGAGATAGTATTGGTCGCATCTGTGCACAGCCGCCAAATTGACCGCAACCGCCGTCCATCCCGCAGAGGGCGAACAGCGCAATGGCTTCCTTGATGAATTGCGCGGATTGGCGGTACTCGGCATGCTGCCGGTCAACATCTTGGGATTCGGCCTTCCCTATCATGCGGTCACTGACCCAAGCCTCGCAAGTGTCTTTGAGGCCATCGACAAAGTTCTTTTCGCGCTGACCAACCTCTGCCTCGAAGGCTCGTTTCGAGCCATATTCTGCGTCCTCTTCGGGATGGGCGTGCTACTTCAATTCGAGCGAAACTCCGCCAGAACCAGTCCCGACCGCGCCCTGTCATTGCACCGCAGGCGTATGCGCTTCCTGGTCCTATTTGGACTCATCAACGCTTATTTGCTCCTATGGTTTGGCGACATCCTCTTTCTTTACGGCCTGGTCGGGCTCTTCCTGCTTGCCTTCAGACGGCTTTCCGCCTCGCGCCTGATGTTGATCGCCGCTGCGCTTCTCTTGCTGCTTGCGCTGCAAAACCTCTTCTTTGGTGACTTTTTCGCAGAGCCAAAGAATCAGCTCATCGCTGCACACGAACTCCAATCCCCCACAGCCGAATCGGCACATGCGCAAATGCTCGCCGAAATCGACAAGGAGCAAGCGGCGGTCAGCGCTGGCTATTTGTCGGCATGGCCATCAAGAGCGTTGCTCGCCCTGCACATGGAGGTGTCATTCATTGGCCGCGGCCTGTGGGAAGCACTGGCACTCATGCTGATCGGCATGGCGCTCTACAAGTGGGGCGCTCATCGGCCAAAGCTTGCTACGCGGAGTTACGCGGCAATCGCGGTTGCCGGGTTGGTGATGGGTGTGACGGTGAACTTCTGGGAAGTTCGCCAAGCCGCCAACGCCGGCGTGCCTCTGATGGCGCAAACCCTCTGGAGCTACGATCTAGGACGTATGGGCATGGCCACCTTCTATGCGAGCCTCCTGCTCTCGCTCGGCAAGCTTGATTGGGCGCCTCTCTTGCGCAAGCCATTGGCGGCAATGGGACGCATGGCGCTCAGTAACTACCTACTGCAATCTCTCATTTGCCTCGTGATTTTCGTCGGCCTCGGCTGTTTCGGAGAATTAAGAATTCACCAACTGTATCTTCTTGTCGTCGCCATGTGGATGTTTCAGCTATGGTTCAGCAGCCTGTGGCTCCGACATTTTTGCTTTGGTCCCTTGGAATGGGTTTGGCGCTCGCTCGTTCACCGCGAGCGGCAGCCGCTACGGCATGTATTGGAGTAGGAATCCACAGCGTTGTCCTATTTGTAGGTATACTTTATGTTTAGACGACCAGATATATAATTGAATCGCATGATCGAACGTGCGTCTTGGTTGCAGCGAATCCACGCCGCTTGGGCGCGGAGGTCGATTGTCTGGCTGTCCGGGGTACGACGGGTCGGCAAGACAACCATCGCCAACATGCTCCCCCACGCTCGCTACATGAACTGCGATCTGCCCTCCAAGGTCCGGCAGCTTGAAGATCCAGAACTCTTCTTCAATGAACAGATGCCGGGGTCGATTCTGGTGTTTGATGAAGTCCATCGTCTGGAGGATCCCAGTCGGCTCCTGAAAATCGCCGCCGATGAGCACCCTCGCCTGAAAGTCCTCGCAACTGGCTCTTCCTCGCTCTCCGCAACACGAAAATTTCGTGATTCTCTTACCGGACGGAAACATTCGATTCACCTGTGCCCGGTGCTGTGGGAAGAATGCGCCGAGCCCTTCGGCAATCCCGATTTCAATCATCGACTGCTGCGGGGCGGGTTGCCAGAAGCCTTCTTGGCGGATCAAAGAGACGCCGCCTTCTACAGCGAGTGGATCGACAGCTTTTACGCGCGCGACATCATGGAGTTGTTTGCTATACGTAATCGACAGGGGTTCTTGTCCTTGTTTCGCCTACTCCTGCAACAGAGCGGAGGACAGATCGACTATTCCAAGCTCGCTAGCCTGAGCGAATTGAACCGAGTCACGGTGAAGGCGCACATCGAGGCAATGCAAGTCGCTCACGCGGCGCGCCTAGTGCGCCCCTTTCACGGCGGCGGGACACGGGAGATCGTCAGTCGACCCAAGTGCTACGCGTTCGACACCGGATTCGTGACCTTCGCAAGAGGATGGGAATCAATTCGTGATGAGGATAGAGGGTTGCTTTGGGAGCATCTCGTACTTGACAGCCTATGCTCGCACTTAAACAGCGACGACATTTACTACTGGCAGGACAAATCTCGCCGCGAGGTCGATTTCGTTGTTCGGCAAAGTGCCAATCGGGCGGATGTCATCGAGTGCAAAATCAATCCAGAAAAGCTCGATGTCTCGCCAATCCAAGCGTTCCGAAACCTGTATCCGGCTGGAGAGAATTTTGTGATGAGTCCGGGGGTGAAGGGACCCTATGGATTCAGGGGCGGCGAACTCGTGTTTACCGCATGCAACACGGGACATTACCCTCTGTAAAGCGCCCCTCTTGACATTGTTTGACCGCATCGCGCTGCGCGCGGTGTGGCTTCGCTGTCGGGTGGATGGGGGCGTATCATCAAGCACAGTCGAGAGGCGAGCGAATTCCTCCACTGACACATAGGCGGCGTTCCAGCCGTCAGCCTGTCTCGCGACGATGTCCAAGGTCTTTTTCTCCCCAATGCCGCCGATCCAGATGGGCATACTATGCTGCACCGGGCGCGGCAGGTTTGAGACGTTGTCAACCTGAAAGTACTTTCCTTCAAAGGTGGTCCGCTCTTCGGTCAACATGCTGCGGATAATGCTCGTGGCCGCCTCCGAGGTTGATGTCAGGCATTGACTGCCGAGCCTAAAACCTCACCTTCACACCAGCTTCGACGCGTCGTCCGGGCAGTGGAGCGACATCCTTCACGAACGAGGCATGATTGCGCTGCTCATCATCGCCGAGATTGCGTCCAGCAAGAAACAGCGTTACTTCCTCGAAGCCTGAGAAGTCAAGACTGTATTCAACCAAAAGGTCCAAATTGTCATAGCTCGCCGTCTGCCGCTCATGCGTTGCGATCTCGTCTTGACGAAACACATGGGTGAAGGCGAGACGTGCCCATAGATTTCGCCAGGAGAATTCGCCGCCAACCATCAGGCGGTTGGCAGGAATTCGCGGCAGGTGATCTTCATCCGGCGCGTCGAGGTCAGTGCTCACCATGTCGAAGCCAACCGTGAACAGGCTACTAATGCCTGTCGTGGGGTCCGAATAGCGAAGGCTCGCGCCAATTTCACCGCCGACCAGGGTGGCCTCGGACTGCGTCCACTCAATCACTTGCAGTCCTTCAACCATTTCTTCGAGTTCGCGTTGATAGATGAAATTGTCAAATTCGTATCGAAAGATATTTGCCGATAGCTGCAGGGGACCCTGCTCGTAGGCCGCGCCTAGTTCCAGATTGAATGACTCCTCCTCTTCGAGATCCACATCGCCGATCTCAAAGCCTTGCGTCGATAGGTGGGGGTTCTCGGCAAACAGCTCATCACCGCGCGGCGCACGCATCGAATAGTCTGCGCGTGCGTGTATGCGCCAGGTATTCCGCGGGAAGAATATCGCGCCGAACGACCCGCTGGTCGCCAAGTAATCCCTGGAAACATCATCGGCACCTTCTTGTTCGACCGATTCGATGCGTATTCCGGTTTCTATCTCGTGCTGATCAAAACGCTTCTGCGCCAAGGCAAATGCCGCGAAATGTTGCGACTCAGAATAGTCGGCCGAAGCCTTATCTCCGCCGACACCGAGTTCGGCCACGCCGAATTGCACACCAAACGCGGGTTCCCAACCCTCAACTTCTCCGCCTTCGAACAGCAGGCGCGCCTCCCAGGAGTCGTTGGCGTAGTAGCTGCCGATTTCTCCCTCGCCCTCAAGCTCGTAGTGCTCGTATTCGCTGATGGTCAAGCCACCTTCCATTGAACGGACACCCGGCATGGGGTCGTGAATGCCAAACTGTGATTGAACACGGGTTTGTTCAAGTTCAATCCAAGGCGCTCCCTCTTCTTCTTCTTCGTGCTCGCCTTCTTCCTCCTCTTCTCCCTCATGTGCTTCCTCTTCCTCGTGGGCGTGATGCTCGTGAACATCGGCACCAACAATGCCATAGCTCCAATCTCGCGCGATCACCGCGACACCGATGTGCCCGCGATCAAAGATCAATGAACCGCCAATCGCACCTCCGGTGAACTCCGCGTAGCTATTCTGGAGTCGGCCCTCGACGGGGATTTCTTCTTCGCCCTCATCTTCATCGTGATGCTCTTCTTCCTCGCCTTCCTCACCTTCTTCTTCGTGATCCTCCTCAGCAAATGGATCAACCGAGGCGTAACCGGGAATACTGATATCGCGCTGATCGCGAGAATAGGCATCCGCATGCCAGGCAAACCGCCCGGCACCACCGTCCAATCGAAAGGCGCCATAGTAGCCATTGGAAGATTCATCGCCCCTAAGTAGCGCTCTGCCGCGAATGGTCTTGTCTGGAAGTTTAAGCGGCATCCTGTTGTTGTGTATATCCACCGCACCGCCTATGGCACCCGAGCCATAGACGAGAGTGGATGAGCCTTTGAGCACTTCAATTCGGTCTGCCAAGAAAGGTTCTACAGGTATGGCGTGGTCGGGTGTCGTGGACATGTCCATGGTTTCCTGGTCATTCTCGAGCACAAGCACCCGCGTTCCACTCAATCCGTGGATGACCGGCTGACCAACACCCGGCCCGAATGAAGCGGATTGCACGCCGGGGATATTGGCAAGCACGTCACCGATGGAGAGGCCCGTGCTGCGGGCAATTTCATTTTCTTCAAGTACGGCGATGGATTGCGCCAAGTCACCTTCGCCCAAAGGATGCGCATGAACA
>CAZNYE010000116.1:0-1817 GCA_964577185.1 uncultured Pseudomonadales bacterium
CGGGCCGGGCATGGAGTCTGAGCAGCAGAAAATATCGTTGGGTCGGTGCGACACTATTCGAGCGGAATCTGCACCATTCTGGCTCTCGTACTCCACTTTCACCACGAAAAGCCAAGGATACTTTCTGCTGATTGACACTCGACACCTCTGATTCCTTTCTAAGGCGCAGACTCCATGCCCGGCCCCCACGGACATTCGAATTTCGGAAACCACAATCTCACTTCGGGGTGTGGCGACGCGGAACCCGCCTGTCCTCGGCGCCCGATTACTTCTGCTACCGCTGCTCCCTTCCGGGCCTGACGGGGTTTACAGCGCATCGTCGCGAGGGGACCGGTTCCGGCCGCCGGATGGAATAATACCCTAGGTATGCTCGGACGCGACCGCTGATTCCGTCTCTTCCTCGTCGCCTTCGCTCTTCTGCCCAATGGAAATCTGGTATTTCTTCAAGAGGCCGCGAAGCTGATAGTAGGTGAGATCCAAGAGCGTGGCGGCGCGTCGCTGGTTGAAGCGTGCGGTTTCCAGCGCCTGTTCGATGATTCGGCGCTCCTCCGACTCCATGTGTTCGCGCAGGTCTATTGGTAACTTCTCGCCGCCTTGAGATTTGGGGGACGGCTCCTCAACGGGTCTGAAGGGAGATTCAAACGGGTCGAAGACGAGCTGTGAGATGGGCTTCTTTGATTCCGTGCGATACACCGCGCGTTCGATGAGATTCTTGAGTTCACGCACGTTTCCGGGCCACTGATAGTCGAGCAGTTGTTTGATGCTCTCTTCGGTGAATCCAGCGAAGAGTTCGCGTCCGAGTTCCACGGACATGTTGAGCGCGAAATGCTCTGCGAGCAGGAGAACATCGTCTTCTCTTTCGCGCAGGGGCGGGAGAGTAATCACATCGAACGCGAGTCGGTCGAGTAGGTCGGCTCGGAATTTCTTCTGCCTGGCGAGACCGGGAAGATCTTCGTTGGTCGCGGCGATGACGCGCACGCTCACCTTGCGGGTGGAGTCTGCTCCCAAGCGCTCAAATTCGCCGTATTCAATCACGCGCAGGATTTTTTCCTGTACCGCCGAGGATGTCGAGGAAAGTTCGTCGAGGAACAAGGTGCCTTGGTCGGCACGTTCGAACCTGCCCCTGTGCGTGCGAGTAGCGCCTGTGAATGCACCAGCCTCATGGCCGAACAACTCTGACTCGAGCAAGGATTCACTCAATGCCGCGCAGTTCACCTTGAGGTAGGGGGCGTCCCATCTATTAGAAAGGAAGTGCAGCCGTTCCGCGATCAATTCCTTTCCAGACCCTCGCTCGCCGACTACAAGTACGGGTCTATCAAGCGGTGCGACTCGCGAAACCTGGTCGAGGACATTGAGGAAGGCTCTTGACGCGCCTAGACATTGCTCGGTTTCTCTTCTCATTGGTCAATTATGCCAACACTTGGGGCAGTTGATCACTTTCGATTATCTTCTTCAGCGGTGTCTTTCCCTGCCCATTTCGGAAATGATCTTTTTATTCAATGCGTTAGTTCATGATCTGCGAGTTGGCACGTCACTTGAATGGCATGGTTGTCACTTTTTGAAATTGGAGTCCTTCATGGGAATCTTCTCTCGAATCACTGACATAGTGAATTCCAATCTCAATTCATTGCTTGATCGCGCCGAAGATCCGGAAAAAATGGTTCGGCTGATCATTCAGGAGATGGAAGATACGCTCGTGGAAGTGAGAACCACAACAGCCCGCGCCATTGCCGAGCGCAAGCAGGTTGAGCGCCATCGTCGGCATGCCGAAAACGAAGTGGCCGACTGGGAGCGCAAGGCGCAGGTCGCGGTTGACA
>CAZNYE010000117.1:0-5238 GCA_964577185.1 uncultured Pseudomonadales bacterium
GCCGGGCTCTCCTTCATCAGTTGCCCCATAAACTCGTTAAAGGGGATGTGTAGTCCAAACCGCTCCCCCAGCCATTCACGCAAGTGCCTTGCGAGCTGCAAATGCTCGGAATCTTCCTCTTTTCCTTTTTCTTGAAGAAAAGCAATCGTCTGCAACAGCCCACTATTCATGATAAAGGCAGGCAGGCCCTTGGCGAGCTTCATGTACGCCTCTGAGCACTCCTCACTCTTCTTCCAAGCGTCCTGCGCCCTGCGTTGTTCCAAGGTTTGTTCAGCCACGGCTAGCCCCCTGCACCCTCGCGACTACCAAGCCTCTTCCGACGCTAGCATCGCCTCCGATTTGCAGCAGCCTGTTGTCTACGACATTGCACATCTTGCACATCACCTCTTCCGCCCGCTGAATGTCGCTTGCATTTCCAGACCGTACCTTGCTCGCAAACAAAGGTGCCACCAGCAGGGATTCAGGAGGCAAGTTTTCGGTGTAGAACAAACCGCCGTCCTTTGCGGTTCCCGTTTCCTCGTCAATGCGAACATGCGCCTCCACCGAAGTGCCGTGCTGCACAAAGTAAGAAAAGTCTGAGTCTGACAATACGACCAAATCTTTTTGCAGCTTGCTTCTGAAAAAATCGTAGTCATCCCCAGTCGGAAGCGCATACGTCGCCAAGTCCGCGGCGATCTGCGCCAAGGATTCCTTCTCGCTGGCAGCATCGCCATCGCGATAATGAAAGACCTCCAAGCTCAGCTTGCCGTTATCCAGCACTTTGCTGCCTTTGATGGTGCAGCAAGCGCCTAGCTCAACGGACGGAACACGCCATGCGACCTTCAGACCAGGGATATGCAGGAGTCGCTGCGCCCTCGCCAAGGCTTGCGGGGATGTCGCGTACACGAAACTCTCGCGCAGGCTGCGCACCGGGAAGGCGATGATCTGTGCGTCACCAAAGCTCACCGCACCCGCATGCAGGTTGCCGCTTTGCGCTTCCGGGCCGAACAGGTCATTGATGAGAGACCTGTCGCCTCCGAGGGACTCAAAGCCGTGCCTCACCGCACCCTTGATACCGGAGCCAGCGAAACACGGATGCCCAGTGTGCGTCTCCCGCTGAATGGGATTGTCAACAATACCCACCGCGGTGCCCGCGCCCATGTGCACGGGGCTAATCGAGTAGAGGAAGACTACGGCTTGTTTTTCGAACATTTCAACTCCGACTAATATGTTGCGAGCGCGATGCGATTGAATCCTTCGGCTCTGCGAACAGGATTCTCCACTTCTTTCGACCAAAGCCCTGCTTCAACAAGCTTGTGAAGCGAATCCGGCGTGGCATCCACATCTTCGAGCCAGTACACACTGCCCGTTGGTGCGACGCGCTGCGCTGGCTTTGGGCAGCCCTTGGCGAGGTCGAACCCCGAAACGACTTCCGGGCGCGCAACGGCTGCACACGCCAATTTTCCCCGAACTCCGTGCAGACTAAAGGCACCTGATGCGTCTGTACCTGTCGGCCTCCAACCGCCTTCGAAAAGGCCCGGCGTCGTGAGCACCACGCGAAATCGCCGAGCCTCAGCCAACGCAATATAGTTTGGCTCCGGACACATCCCCGGCACTCGATGCGCGATGGCCGCTCTGCCGTCGCCACCGAGCCTGAGCATGGTTGTGTCCGCAATTTCAATGCCGCGTACAGTGACGAAGAAGCCGACCTCGAACTCTTCGGACTTATGCAGTGCTATGGCCTGAGAACTGAAGAGTTGACCGTCTGCTGCTCGTCGCCTGGTCGAGTCCAAGCCAATACCAATGCGCGTCTCGGATTTCCATAAGCTTGCGCTCATTACGGTTTGGCTCGTGTGCACAGGCTCGCCAGCAAGGTAACACTTCCAGCCTTGCATGCTGAGCCACCCGCCAGATTCTATTTTCTCGCGCTTTGCTTGTGCATGAACGGCGGCGACCGGCGTTGCTTTCGAAGAACGAAGGGCGGAATGCAGTACAGTTGGTCGCACCCGAGAAAGACATCCATTTGACGAGCCTTGATGTATAACCAAATCGGCAGGCATGGCGAAGAGCGGTTCGACATGCCCTTCAAGGTGTTCCCGTCTCGCAAGACCAAGTCCGGTGAGAGCGAAACTCCCCGGAGCATCAGGCGTGCCCAGTTCAGGGTCGGAGACCTCGCCCCTTGCAAAAGCCGAGAAATCATGCCCTTTTGCCGCCAGCAGCGCAGACCGCAGCGCCCCTGCAAGCACGGAAGGCTTGGGCGGCACAGCGCTTTCCCCGTAGCTCCCTGCGTGACCGAAAAGCGTGTTTCCACGCAAGAAAAGCACGTCGAGCGGTTCTATGAAAAGTGAATGCGTCTTCATTTCTGTTCTTCATCGCTCATATCAGGCGCTCTCGCCTCGCGAGCAAGAAACTCGCTGGTGCTCATGAAGTTCGCGAGCCACTCTTGTGTCCTGTGGTTTCCATTAGAAACAGCAAGTTGAGCGAGACCGCGCGCGATTCCAAGCAGGTCAGCGAAATCTTCAGTGGTCTTGTGGTCTGTTTGACGCTTCAATTGATGCAGCAACAACTGTGAGAGCATGGATTCGCCCGCGGAGTCAGGCAGGTCGCGGAGCCACAGAAGGCTGTTGTATACGGCTCTACGCGACACGCCGGGCTGAGCGAGGAATTTTCGCAAACGTTCGAGCAGTTCATCCGCGCCTCCCCACTTCTCGCAGACACAGAGAGCACCGCCCGCCCGTTTAAGAATGCTGAGACAAAAGGCATCCCTTCCGCCTTGGTTCTTTGCTCGCTGTTCGGCACTTCGAAGCTCGCGCAGCACCATGGCGAGTGGTGCCTGATGATGCGCAATCACCGCGCCGCAACTTGCCGTAGCACCGCCCATCATGCGCATGAGGTTCCCTTTGAGATAGGCAAAGCCATCTTTGAGGGTTAGGCGTTTCTTCGTCTTCACCTCGCGCCAGTCAAGTTCACGATGCCTGTCTGAGTGTCCTTCGTAGGCCTCGCGTAATCTCCGCATCGCGGGCAAAAGATCGACCACGGGCAACATGGCGAGCACATCATCGCCCCCGGCATAGAGCAGCTTGCCGCGAAACTCTTCCTCAATGACGAAAGGCGCAACATGTAGCGCAAAATTACTCAAGGCGTTGGAAATTGCCAAGTGTCGATTGGGAGAAACCGCACGCTTGAGGTCTCCGTATTCCTTAAGCGCCTTGTCGTTCCTCGCATACCTTTCAAAGCTGTTGCGCACCTTTGGGTGAAAACTCTGTACATAGCTGATGGCAGTGTGCTGGTCGTCTCCAGCTAGGATACGCCCCATGTCGTCGCCATCGAACATCAGTAGCGCATAGTAGGCATCGGGCTTGTAGCCCATCTCGTTGAGCTTGGGTTCCAGCTTCGAGGATTCAGACTCCTCGTTGTCATTCTCCCTCAGCCGTTCAAGTGCTCCGGGGATGCGAGAAACGTGCGAACTGCGCAAGTGTGCTAACTTGCGCGGCAGTGTGGGGCATTGATCGCCTTCGCTTATCAAGTCTTTAAGCTCGGTGTTTCTGGGGTCATTGGCCAGTTTTTCTAAGCTTGGGGCAAGCGCCATGGTGTGCGTTGAGACGACGAAACGCTGTGTTTCCAACTGTTTCGCAAAGATGTTCGGCCAAAGGCGCTTGATGGCGGGTAACGCGCCCAAATGTTCGCCCTGCTTCGCCCAAGATGGCATGGAAGCGTGGATTCGGCTCCAAAGCGTATCTTTCTGTTGGCGATACGAGAGCGTCAGTTGCTGTGGGTTGGTTGTCAACCACTCGGTCTCGCCGGTCATTGAGCAGCGCCAGCCGTTCTGTTCCATCTGTTTGAACGGTTTCACTGCCTTGGCAGATGCCAACGTCCGTTCCGCAAGGTCGTGAACGGCGGGATACAAGACACCGGGATTTGGCGAGAAGAACTCCGATTCTCGTTGCAGCACGGTCCAAGCAGGGGAGCCGAGAAAGCCCGGCATCTCGGTGGTCTCTGGGAAGAAGGGCTGCACGGCTTCTTCAAGGGTTTTGGTATTCAAATCTCTCTTGCTCTTGTCTTTGGGGCGAACAAGCGAGAAAGGCACCGACGCCCAATGCACCTCGGGAAATCCTCCGATTTGCTCGCGCATTTGTTGATAGCAGTAAGCACTAGGATCATCTGCAAACCCAGCCTTTTGAAGGAGCTGGGAGACGGTTGTTTTGCCCAGTCCTTGCAACCAGTTTCTCGTACGATCCGTTGATTCTTGCGCGAGGGCTTCGACTTGACAGGCAGGCACGATTGCCACGAATCGATTGGGCAGCGCGGCGGCGAACAATGGATTGGCATCTGTTCCTTGATTCACCCAGTCACACTCTTCAAAGAGCGAACAATCGAGTCCCAAATCGTCGCGCAACCAACTGTCCACGAGCGGCAGTCCACGTAGACGAGGAAACAGAATCGTGTCCGGCCCAAGCTGCTCGCAGAGAGGTTTCATCGCCTCCCACGACAGATGCGCCAACAAATGCGACCCGGCCCAGAGATCCGAAGTGGTTCTCGCCGAAGCGATGAACGACTGCACCGGGCCAAGGCTCACAATGAGCAGCGCGACATCTTGTTTGTTATCCGCAGCGAAGGCACCGGCGAAAGCCGATGTCAGATCAAGATGATCCCAAATGGAGTGATCTGGAACGCGGGTGTCTGCGGGCAGCAGAGACCAAAGCGCCCCCAGCTTCGAATCATCTTCGGGGTCCTGAACTTCCGCGCCGAATCTCCAGAAGGCGAAGAGGGTCTTTTTCCAATCGACGGCATTTCCATCGTATACGATGAGTTGCTTGAAATGGGACTCGCTCCGCTCCTTGAACTGGGTGTAATCAGTCGTAGCGAGGGTGCTCAGGTCAAATTCCCTCCCTGACAAGGGATGAACCAGGATGGGGGACTTCTCCCATCGAACCTGCGCCCAAATGTCCTTGGGCCATTGCGGCCTGTCGGCGGCCGCGGCCCACCAGTCGGCCCGTTTGACCCACCGCTCCATCTCGGTGTCACTCTCGCCTTGGAACAACAGGTCGCGCAAGACTTGAGTCGTTCCACCTTCGTGGCCCGCCGGGTCGCGCATGAGCACGAGCGCTTTTTCGGCGGGGTCGTGCACCCGCGCCAAGAGTTTTGTCTGCCAGAGTCTGTCCGTCATGGTCTATTGAGCAATCCTGGTCAGCTCCGGCCTATCGTCCAGAATACTATGGGCCTTCACCCAAATATCTCGGATGGTGGCGAGGTTTGGAT
>CAZNYE010000118.1:0-1668 GCA_964577185.1 uncultured Pseudomonadales bacterium
AGCTGGCGATGCTTAAACCATGTCCGAGACGACGGGAGAAGTCGAACAGGTCGATCTGCTCTCCAGAGACGAGTGCGGAAAGTTGCCGCGAGATCGCCTCTTCGAGGGCGCCGAGATATGTGGTGACGGTCGAGCGATCAAACAGCTCGTGGGGAGTAATGCGCCGACCGTGGAAGAGTTCTTCTGGGAGCTTGCGCAGCAGCATCTTCACGTCGGCAATGGCTTTGCTGGCCTGATGCTCGGCAAGGGCATAGAACGCCCGCAAGCCTTCGGGCGAGAACAGGAACAGGTAGCGGTCCTCGCCACTATCGATCACGAAGGTGTCGCCGCACTCGGCCCTCGCGCCAGCGATGACGGCCACCGTGTCCGCCACCCAACCGTCCCACGGCAATACGCAGTCGGCCACAGGCGGCAGTGGTTCGATCAACGGCAATTCACTTATGGCTTGTTCTCCACATTTGTCGAGCCCCGCGGCCGCGCTACGCTTCCACACCACAATTGTAAATATGATTGAGTCTCGATTCCGAAATAGCATGGCAAAGAGAGGCCCTGCCCGCGTGCAGTAGAAGGCGCGCCGCGCAGGCAATATGCCGGTTTTTTGCCCGCGCTCCGTGCCTCGCAATGAACACTGCTAGCCGCGCTCTATGCTATGTTGTTTCGGAGTCGGGGCACGAGTTTGAGCACGATTGAATGCACGAGCGCATGCGCATGAGACCCTGGGCAAGGAGCGGCAAATGAATGACCAACAACAAGTCCCGGGGCATTTGAGCCACAAGGCCGCCGCGTTCGCCGTGCTCGTGGCGATCGTTTTTGGCCTGCTATTGAGCCTCGCGGTACGTCCGCCAGGGGAACAACGGCAAACAAGCGATCTCAACCCGAATGACAGGCCTGATGCCAATGCGCCGCAGATTCGCTGGCGTGTGCCGGTATCCATTCCCACTACGCTGGAAGGTCTTGGAGACGCCATACTGCAAGTTGCCGACTTTCTTCACCGATCAACAGCCAATCGATTCGTTCTTGAGGTTTTCGAACCGGGCGAAATCGCCCCCGCGCTCGGCGTGTTTGATGCTGTTCGGGAGAGAAAGACCGACGCTGGGTATACATGGGTCGGATACTCCCAGGGTGTCATACCCTCCGCCGCGCTTTTCGGAGCGGTTCCCTTCAGTATGGATCCATCCGAGTTCACCGCCTGGTGGTACGACGCAGGTGGTCGACCACTCGCCGAAGACATTTTCGCGAAGTACGAAATCTATCCATTGCTTTGCGGACTCATTGGCCCAGAGACCGCCGGCTGGTTTCGCGAGCCGATCACAGAACTTGCTGATCTCAAGGGCCTCAAGATCCGTTTTGCCGGCCTTGGCGGAAAGACCCTGCAACGCCTCGGCGCGTCTGTGACAATGATTGCTGGAGGTGAGATTTTTCAGGCACTTGAGAAGGGTGCCATCGACGCTACCGAATACTCCATACCGAGCGCGGACCAAGCACTTGGGTTTGATCGAGTGACCTCTTACAACTACTTTCCGGGCTGGCACCAGACCTTCACTAGCAACCACCTGCTTGTGAATCTCGACACCTGGAGGGAGCTTGTCCCAGAAGATCAAGCCTTGCTTGAAACGGCATGCACGGCCGGTGTGGCAAGGGGCCTCGCCCGTTCAGAATCCCTACAAG
>CAZNYE010000119.1:0-4322 GCA_964577185.1 uncultured Pseudomonadales bacterium
CCCATAGGAATCGAGCGCCGCCTCATGCAGGGCTTCGGAAAGGGTTGGGTGGGCGAATACCGTTAAGCCCAGGTCTTCTGCCGAGGCGTCAAACTCCATGGCGATCGCGGCCTCGGCAATCAATTCCGATGCCGAAGGCCCCAAGGCAACCACGCCACAAATTCGCTCGCTGCCCGCATCTGTGATGACCTTGACTTGCCCTTCACTATCCGAGGCGGCCAGTGCACGGCCATTGGCCATGAATGGAAAGCGGCCGACTTCAGGGTCGAGCCCCTGACTACTCGCCTCCTCCTCGGACAGGCCAATCCACGCGAGTTCCGGATGTGTGTAAATAACGTTGGGTATGCAATCGTAATTCACGCTCGGCTTAAATCCAGCGATCCGCTCCACCACCATCACGCCTTCGTGCGTGGCCTTGTGCGCGAGCATGGGGCCGCGCACGGCATCGCCAACCGCAAAGACATGCGGCACGCCTGTCGCGCAGTCATCGTCCACAGCGATAAATCCGCGTTCGTCAAGCACCACCCCACAGTCCGGCGACACCAGATCCTTGCTATAGGGCCGCCTTCCCACAGCGACAATCACCCTGTCGAATGTTTGCGTGTGGTTACCCTGCGGGTCGGAATAACTCAGTTCCACACCATCAGGCTTCACCTCGGCTCCAGAGACGCGCGCGCCGAGACGTATTTCCATACCCTGGCGCTCGAACATCTTCCTGCCCTGGTCGGCAATTTCCTGGTCCACCATGGGCAGAAACTCATCGAGCGCTTCGAGCAGGCACACCTTGGAGCCGAGCCGGCCCCATACGCTGCCGAGTTCCAAGCCTATGACGCCCGCGCCAATGATGCCGAGGCGTTTCGGAGGCTCGTCAAACTCAAGCGCACCGGTTGAATCAACAATGGCATCCTCCGTGAGCGGCACTTTCTCCAGTTCAATGGGCACGGATCCAGGCGCAAGTACGACGTTTGCGGCCTTGAGTCGAACACTCTCCCCCACATGAGGTGTGAATTCGACACTCAATCCCGAGTGAAGGGTGCCGGTACCAGAAAGTGGGGTCACGCCAGCCGCCTTGAACAGGCCTGAAATGCCGCGAACAAGCCTGCCAACCACCTGTTCTTTCTGCGATTGCATTGTTCCCACGCTCATGCGCGGCTCTCCAACTTCAATCCCTAGGGATGCAAACTTGTCCCTGGCATCAACAAACTTATGCGAAATGTCGAGCAGGGTCTTCGAAGGAATACAGCCAACATTGAGGCAGGTACCTCCAAACGCGGGCTGATCCTTGGCATCCAACCGATTGTCAATACACGCGGTGCTCATGCCGAGTTGGGCGGAGCGTATGGCTGCGGCATAGCCGGCGGGCCCGCCTCCAATGACAATCACGTCGTATTCAGATTCCATAACTGATTCTCTTGAGGTGTATGCGAATGAGAATGCACTGATAGGGCGGCTGTCGAACGAGACGAGTCTGCCTAGATTTCGAGCAACAGTCGCGCCGGGTCTTCCACCATATCCTTGATGGTCACGAGGAACCGCACGGCCTCCCTGCCATCAATGAGCCTATGATCATAGCTCAAGGCAAGATACATCATGGGTCGCGCCAGAATTTCGCCATCGACCACCAGGGCACGCTGCTGAATTTTGTGCATTCCCAGAATAGCGGTCTGAGGTGGATTCAGGATGGGCGTGGAGAGCAACGACCCGAAGATTCCACCATTCGAGATGGTAAAGGTGCCACCGGTAAGTTCCTCGAGTGTCAGCTTATTCTCGCGTGCCCTTGCCGAATATTCCATGATCTGTTCTTCAATCTGCGCGAGCCCCAGGGCATCGGCATCGCGGACCACAGGCACCAAGAGCCCGGCATCGGTTGATACGGCAACGCCTATGTCGTAATAGCCGTGGTAGACAATGTCCGAGCCATCGATAGACGCGTTGACCGCCGGAAAACGCTTGAGCGCCTCCACCGACGCACTGACAAAAAACGACATGAATCCCAAGCGCACACCCTTATGGCTCTCGGCAAAGCGTTCCTTGTATTTGTCCCGCAGCCGCATGATCTCGCTCATGTCAACTTCGTTGAAGGTGGTCAACATCGCGGCGTTGTGCTGGGCTTCGACCAGGCGCCTGGCAATGCTTGCGCGCAATCGACTCATCGGCACACGACGCTCAGGGCGCTGTTCATCGCTTTTGCTCGCGGGAAGCGCGTCTCCCTGGGTGCCGACGGGCGGAGCCGCTGGAGCGCTCACCTGAGGATCCGCCGCCTGCCTGCCTGGCGCTTTGCTTGACTGTGCTTGCTCCGCGGCACGCAGTACATCGGCACGCAAGATGCGTCCGTCGCGCCCACTTCCTGTGATTTCTTCAAGATCGATTCCCCGCTCCGCCGCGAGCTTTCGCACCGCCGGACTCAGAGGCACTGATTTTGGCGACCGAGGTTCGGGTGCAGCGGTTTCCACGGGCGTTTCCTGATCTGCCGATTTCTCAACCTGCGGATCCTCCTGTGGGGTTGAGTCTTGCGCTTGCTCCTCCTCAAGGCTCATTGCCTCAACCACGCCAATCAGCTCGCCAGAGGTGATGGTCGCTCCCGCCGCCTTCAGAATCTTTGCGACCAAGCCATCAGTCGGTGCCACTACTTCGATGGTGACCTTCTCTGTTTCTATATCGACCAAAGGGTCGTCCCGGCGCACTTGCTCGCCAAGCTGCTTGTGCCAGATGGCCACGGTGCCCTCGGAAATCGATTCTGGAAACTGCGGTGCCCTTACTTCCATACTCATCGGTAAGCTACCCTCCCCGATACAATTCTGCGTGACTACTCGCCCCCCTTCACAGTATAGACAACGCCGCTATGGTGGACACGGGAAATGGGTGCGTGCGCCATCATGGACAACATTGTGGCCAATTCCTACACTGTGAAGGGGGGCGAATAGTTACGATAGTTGCCATTCTGCTTATGCTTCTAGGCCGAGCGCTTCATGCACCAGCGCCTGCTGCTCCTCGATATGCCGAGACATGTAGCCGCATGCCGGAGCCGCTAACGGTTCGCGTCCGGCATAGACGAGCTGGATATCGTGCCGACTGACGGCAATCGAGCGCTCCAATCGGTGACGACTCGAAAACCAGGCACCTTGATTGCGCGGCTCTTCCTGGCACCAGACGATTGACTTGATGTGCGGATAGTTATTGAGCTCTTCGGTCAGCGCAGCCTCCGGGAACGGGAACAGTTGCTCGATGCGAATGACGTCCACGTTGACCAAACCGAGTTCGTGGCGCCGGTTTGAAAGGTCGTAGTAGACCTTTCCACTGCAAAGCACCAGTCGATCCACCGAATTCGGATTGAGCTTGTACGGGTCGGGAAGCACCGTGTGGAACTTTCCCTGCGTGAGTTCGTCTATGGATGAAACAGCCTCTCGAAATCTCAGCAGGTTCTTGGCCGACATGACAACAAGCGGCCTTCGCGTGGCCACCTTCATATGTCTTCTGAACATATGAAACACCTGAGCTGGTGTCGAGGGCACCACCAATACCATGTTGTCCTGTGCACAAAGCTGAAGGAAGCGCTCTAGGCGCGCGGAAGAGTGCTCTGGGCCGGCCCCATCGTAGCCGTGCGGAAGCAGCATCACCAGACCACACAACCTGCCCCATTTGAGCTCGCCGGAGGAAATGAACTGATCGATCACCACCTGCGCACCATTGGCGAAATCCCCGAACTGGGCTTCCCAAATAGTCAGACTCGTGGGCGTGGTCGCGGCATAGCCATACTCGAAGGCGAGCACCGCCTCCTCGGAAAGCAGCGAGTTATATAGGTCGAAGGGAACGTCGCCGCGTAGTTCCTGGAGCGGTGTGAAAGAGGTTCCATCGCGCTGATTGAACAGCTTGGCATGGCGGTGGGAAAAGGTACCCACAGCCACGTCCTGGCCAGTGAGTCGCACCGGGATACCCTCGTCGATCAATGAGGCATAGGCGAGGATTTCTCCGAATCCCCAGTTGACCGGGCGCGCGCCGGCGGCCATGCGGTGGCGGTCATCGAGTACCGAACGCACCTGCTTGTGCAGTTCGAAGCCTTCTGGCAACTGCTCCAAGCGCGAGGCAAGTTTGCGCAGCCGCGCCTCGTCAAATCTGGTGTCCACCGATTCGTCATAGGTGGCGCCTATATAGGGGCCCCAATTGACAAACAGGCTCGAATCAGGCTCGCTCGACAAGGAGAGGGCAACGTGGCGGCCGCTTTCCAGGTCTTCGCGGTAGTCAGACGCCATCTTCCTGATGCCCTTCTCGTCGATCACGCCTTCGGCGATGAGCCTCTGCGCATAGGTTGCGCGCACTCTCGT
>CAZNYE010000120.1:0-2808 GCA_964577185.1 uncultured Pseudomonadales bacterium
GGTCAAGCAGGATGCCTACCCATCTTCGATCGAGAACAATGGCATCCTGCTTGACCTGCACACCAACTTCGGTGCGATGGTGTACGGAATGGAAGCATTCGAAAGCAAGAACCCGCTCGCCTGGCCGGGCTTTGCGAGCGGGGAGGATGTGCGCGGCTTACCGCCAACCGTGATTAGTGTGAACGAGCTCGACCCATTGCGAGACGAGGGAATAGCCTTCTACCGACTTCTACTCTCAGAGGGCATCAAGGCACAATGCCGTCAGGTGATGGGCACCGTTCACGGTACCGAAATCCTGCCGACCATCTGTCCAGAAATCACCAGGGAAACCGCGCGCAGCATCGCCGACTTTTGTCGTGGCACCACCTTGCCGAGTTCGTGAGTCCTGATCAGCGGCTGCATCGGTGTGTGATTCGATGGTCAATGTGAAGACAGCAACTGATGTTATGGATTGATTGGTTGGTTTGTGCGGCGCTTGCCGTGGCCATCATCGCCTGGTGGATGACAGGTCTTCGCTCGCGCAGGCCTATGGTCGTGCTGGCATCGCTTGTGGTGCTGGTGACAGGATTCATGGCCATCATGAGCTATCGCTGGCAAGCGGCCGGTGCCATGATCGTCGCTGCGCTGCTCTTGGTCTGCGTGCTGATATCTGTGTTGGCGGGCAAACTCCGTGCCGGCAAGAAGCCACTGCGCGTTCCGTATTTCAGTGGATCGCTCTTTGCCGTCTTGGCCTTGGCGGGCTTCGGATTGCTGTTCACCTTTGTTGTCACCACTCTTCCCACGCCTTCTGGCGAGCATCCTGTGGGTGTGCGGGACTTCGAGCTTGCCGACGAGACGCGAACGGGAGTGCTGCGCGCCGAACAAAACGAACCCCGCCGACTGCTGGTGCGCGTCTGGTATCCAGCGGGTGACGTAGAAGGACTCAGCCCGAGGCCATATTTCAATGAGCTGGAAGCCGAAAAGACCGCCGGTGGACTTGGCGGCAACCTAGGGATGCCTTTCCTCTTTCAATACATGTCGCATAGTTCCACCAATTCCTATCAGGACGCGCCACTCATCGAGACGGCGGCCAACCAACCGGTCGTCATCTACAGCCACGGTTACACCTCGTTCCTGAGCCAAAACACGGTACTCATGGAAGAACTCGCGAGCCACGGCTATATCGTCTACTCCGTGCAGCACACTTACGATGCCTCGGCGACTGTATTCCCGAACGGCGATGTCGTCGAACTCGATCCCGCCATCATCCAAGAGATGCTGGAAATGCAAGACGAAGTGCCCGAAGACATGATCCAAGCCTTCACCGGAGCAACCTTCGGCGATCGTCGCCGAGCCACCCAAGCGAGCTACCAGAGGTCGCTCGAGGAAGGACAACGCATCGCCTCGGTGAGCGCACCCATATGGCGAGCCGATCGGATCTTCGTGCATGACCAGCTCGAGTTGGGCGCCGTCCCAGATTCGGTTGCCGATATCGTCGCCGCGAGCGACCTTTCATCGGTCGGGGAAATCGGCATGTCCTTTGGCGGCTCCACCACCGGTGGCGTGTGCATGGTTGACCCACGCTGCGCCGCCGGCGTTAACCTGGACGGCGGTGATTATGATTTTTCACCCTTCAATCGCAATATTCCGGTGCCCTTCCTCATGTTCTATTCGGACGTGGACTTGATGGCCGCCCTGTTCTCGGAAGATTCAAACGCCATTGGACACGGATTCAATGACTTTTCCTACGAGCGACACGAAACGGCGGGGCTCAGAAACGACGTGCATCGCCTCAAGGTGAATGATGTCGCGCACCTCGGCGTGTCCGATTTCCCGCTGTTCATGCGCGCACCTTGGAAGGACCTGCTTCTCGGCAGCATAGATGCGGATGCCATTATTCAGATTCAAAACGATTTTGTCCGTGGCTTTTTCGACAGACACCTCGGAGGTCTCGACAATAATTTTCCCGAGCCTGAATTTGCCAAGCACGCCGAACACGTTCAGCCGGATAGGCTAGACGATCTTCGTGAGTGGTGGCTTGAATCCAATCCCATGGATCGGACCACTCAAGTTGTGCTCGAAACTTCGGCGGGCGAGATCGAGATTGCCCTCTATCCTGAACGCGCACCTCTCTCAGTGGCGCAGTTTCTCGCCTATGTGGACGGCGGGCATTACGACGGTGCCAGCCTCTACCGCGTAACGCAACGAGAGGAGGGCGGTTCAATCGGCATAGTTCAGGGAGGTCTGCTGGCCTATGCGATGAGCAGTAGCAACTCAATTGATGAATACGCCGAAGCCGAAGTTCCAATACCGCCAGTTGCCCACGAGCCCACAGACGCAACCGGCATCCTCAACGAGCGCGGAACCCTCGCATACGCTCGTTTGGAACCCGGCAGCGCAAATTCGGAGTTCTTCTTCAATATGCAGGACAATCCCGTGCTTGATACCGGCTACGAGGCTAAAGGCCGCGACGGCTATGGCTACGCGACCTTCGGTAGAGTGCTTCGAGGCTTACGAGTTCTTGAGAAGATTCAGCAACGGCCGAGCGACGCGCCGACACCCATCGAACTCGTGCAGGGGCAGATACTCGAGGAACCTGTGGAGATTCGAAGAGCGTATCGAGTGACGCCTGCTCGCTAGTGCCTTGATTCCTCACAGCGCACGCTTCGTCCATGGAATCTTCACCACCATTGCGCGCCGGGTTTCATTTGGAAGTGCCACCTCCAGAAGCCCACCGGGCTTGGCGTGGCGCGCGTCAAGCATGACAAATGCCAGGTTCTTCTCAAGACCTGGCGAGTAACAGCAAGTGGTGACAGTTCCCACCTGATG
>CAZNYE010000121.1:0-4822 GCA_964577185.1 uncultured Pseudomonadales bacterium
GAATCGGGCTTGATATTGCTTCGCTGGCTCTCAAACAGCAGGTGGATATGCTGGTGCTGGTCACTGGCGATTCTGATTTTATACCTCCCATGAAGTTCGCTAGAAGAGAAGGTGTTCAGTTCGCTGTTGTAACCCTTGGGCATCCAGTGCATCCGAATCTTATTGAGCACGCTGACTTCTCGTTGAAATTGGAGCCGTCGTTAAAACTATCTGCCGAATTTGATCTAGCCTAAAAGCGCTACCCGAAAAGCTGGCGAAACCTTCAATAAGCGAGCGCCCTGCCGTTGGTGTAGTAGTGGCTTCCCGCCTTGAGTTCGCCGCTTTCTGGATCTCGGGCGATGCCCACCCAGAGACCTTGAACAAAACGACGTTCACTGGCCCCGATCGCTTCTATCGGAAGCGCGGTTTCCTCAAGAAGCGCATCGGGGAATTCGCCAGGCAACACAGCATTAAGGGCATGCGGCGCAGATGCGGTGAAGATCGGCACGACGATATTGCCAGTGATAGTCACCAGACGACGAAAAGATCCGGGGTTTTTCGACCAGTGTCCAAGTGAGCCAATGCCCGCTGCTTCCGACACATTGAGCGCTTCGAGCAAGTTGACGCCGCCATAGGCTGGCAGTCCATTGGCAAGGATCTCGTATCCCGCATAGTCGGTCTTCACGGGCTCTGTCCATATGACCTCGTAGGCTGCGAGGTCCTCCATGGCCATCTTGCCGCCATCGCCTTTGATGGCCGCAATCAGCTTCTCCGGCCAGGGGCCGCGATACATATAGTCGCTCCCTTGGGTCGGGTCGCAACCGCGCTTAAGGTTTTGGCAAGCGCGGGCTGCCGAAAGATGTCCCCGGCTTCGAGCCAACTGCCGTCTTCCTGGGTGAACACCGCACGTGACTCAGGAAGATGGCTCAGTATCTCCTTGCGATGCGACAAGTAAAACCTGTCCTGGGACTCACCCCACACAAAGCCTTCTTCGGCGATCTCGATTGCGGGATCAAAGAGACTCGCGAAAGGGAGTTTGCCGAAACGCTCGCTCAAGGCCTCCACGCCCTTCATGAAGCCTCCCACCAGGGCGGTCCGCGCACTTGGATTGGGCTTTGGGTTCACGATCTCCATCTCGCCTGGAATCGATAGCGGATCGTCTTCGCCCAGCACAGTATTCCAAGACGCGTTCATAGACGAGACCTCTCCGCTGGCAGCGTCATAGTGCACCACCGTCAAAATGCCGAAGTAACTGATCGTCGCGCCGGCCCCCAGTGCGGTCTGCGCGAGCGAGGTAGTGATCGCCGCATCGGCAGAGCTTCCCCCTTGCATCAAGGCTTCCAAGCCTGCCCGCTGCGCAAAGGCGTGATTGCTGCCGCTCACTGCACCAAGGTAACCGATCGCTTCAGGAATACCTAGCGAGCTCTCGAGTTCCAATTCAAGGTACTTCTCTTTTTCTCCGGCAGGCCAGTGACTGGCCGCCAGCCGGACTTCTGCGGGAGAACTCTGTACCGCTTCAGAAGTCGTGGTCGCAGGTTCTCCGCAGCCTGCCAGCCCTCCAACCACGGCAAGGCTAAAGAGAACTCTCACAAGGGTGTTGATTCGGTTTTGCACTTCAATTTCGTGAACATCCAGACTCGATGAATTAGGACGCTCATGGAACAGCGCACCTCATTACACACGGCTTATGAGTACCATAGATGGGCACAAGTCCATCCAGAAGAACTTTGGGAGCCTCCATGCCTCAGCAGGTCACAGCCGCCGATCTTAGAAAAATCCTTCGTCCCGGCATGCGCGTCGCAGTGCCCGGTGGGATCGGTGAACCCACTGGACTGATTGATTTGCTGCGCGAGGCTCCTGAAGCCGCGGCGGGCGTGAGCTTCTATCAGTTTCCGCTAGGTGGCCTCAATCAATTTGACTACTCATCCCTTCACAAGGATGCTCGCATCTGCGTACCCTTTATGGCTGCCCACCTGCGAGAAGCGCAGGCAGCCGGACGCGTGCGCTTTATCCCGGCCAGCATGCGGGGTTTCTACGATTTCTTTGCGGCGGCGCCACCCTTTGACCTGATGCTGCTGCAGGTGACGCCCCCCGATGCCACTGGACTCTCAAAGCATGGATTCAGTTTCGACTACACGGAGCCCATGATCGCCAACTCCAAGGCGATTCTGGCCGAACTCAATCACCGATTAAGACCTCCCGCCAGTGCCCTCACGATTCCCTTTGACCGCATCGACTGGGTGGTGGAAACGGCGCACGCGCTACCAGAAATGCCGGTGCCGACCCTTGATGACAAAGCTCGCGAAATCGGTCGTCTGGTGGCCAGCCTGATTCCCGATGGCGCGTGCATACAAACTGGGATCGGCGCCATACCCGCGGCTGTGCTTGCATGCTTGGAGAATCGCAATGATCTTGGCATGCATTCCGGCCTTATCGACGATGCGGGAATGGCGCTCATACGGCAGGGAAACATCACCGGAGCGCGCAAGACCTTCGACCAAGGCCTGCACATCGCCTGCATGGCGATCGGCGGCGCGGAACTGCTCGAATGGCTCACGGAAGTCCCCGAAGTGGAGCTGCGAGGTGCCAACTACACCCATGACCTGCGCGTGATCGCGCGCATGGAGAACTTCCACTCGGTGAACTCCGCCATCCAAATCGACTTGACAGGCCAGGTCAATGCGGAATCGGTCGCCGGTCGGCAGGTATCTGGCACAGGAGGGTCGGTGGATTTCATGCGCGGTGCCATGCTTTCGCCGGGCGGCAGATCCATCGTCGCATTGGCAAGCACGGCCCGCGGCGGCAGCCTATCGCGAATCGTGCCGAGATTCTTAGAAGGCACGCCGGTCACGGCACTCAGAACCGATGTGGACACGGTGGTGACAGAACACGGCATCGCCGAACTCAAGGGTCAGCCGCTAGATGCGCGCCGCGAGCGATTAATCGCTATCGCGGCGCCGGAGTTTCGTGATTCGTTGGAAGCGCCCTGAGGCTGTGCGCATCTCCTTGTCAAGCTGCGTCACCGAATTCGAGCAATTCTCATTGTGGCTGCGCACTCCCCCGCACGACCGTCTGAGCATCGATTCGGCGATGATCTAGTCGAATCTGCGCGGTGTCCAGCACTTCACGCGGGAGTTCGCAGCCACAATGAGAATTGCTTACCCAATTCAACGTACACTAGTAACCGTTCGAGATAAAGCAACACACTGGATAGCTACATTGCGAGGCGAGAGGGACGCACCCTATGTCTTCGTCGGTCGAGAAGAAGAACTCGATCGGCTGACCATCGTTGCGCAGAACACCGTCCGACAAGGAGAGAACCTCTCAGGTGTCTGCCTAGTCGACGGAATTCCAGGCATTGGAAAGACCCATTTCCTCAATGCGCTTCAGAACCGACTCACAGATGTGTTCGCTAGGGTTGGTGTGCGCGTGGTACGGGCAAGAACCAATGGTGCACTGCTTCCAGAGAACAATGAGTCCATGTTCGGACTTCTTGCCTTGCCGGCCGCACCTCCCCAATCCGTTTTTCAGAAGCTGGGAAAATATGTTGGCGAATTCTCCTTCTCGGCCTTTGGGGCGGGATTCAACATGAAGCAGCTTGAGGGTAGGGATTTCGTCATGCGAGATCTCGCCGCCGAGTTTCGCCGCACCTGCGGCGAAGGCTGGTGGAAGGATACCCTGTTGCTCGTCACAGTCGACGAAGTGCAGAGCGCCCGCGGGGAAGCTGCAAGACGAGCATTGAATCGTCTGCAAGCTGGCATTGAAGGCATTCCGATGCTCGTTGTCTGTGCAGGACTTCCCAATTCTAGAAAAGTGCTCGGTAGCCTGGACATCTCCAGAAGGGCAGTAAATCTCACTCTTCCGGTTCTCTCGGAAAACGAGGCTCGGCGTGGATTTCGCGAAGGTCTGCCCATAGCACTCGAAGAACGGGGAGTTGGTGATCCCGCTCTGATGGACAGACTGCTGCCAACCGAAGCGCAACACGAGATCGCCGACGACTCTGAACACTTCCCGCGCCACCTGATGATCGCCATCGAAGCCACGGCAGACTCCATGGTGGCCGCAGAGAATGACGCGGCACTGTTCTCAGTTGAGCGCGTGCGCAACCAAGTGAGAGCGGAAAGAGACAAGTATTACGCCGAGCGCATCTCTGCTTCAGGGCAACATTCAAGGGCATTCTATGCCTTGGCCGAGATAATGAGCCGCCAGGACGGTGCGGTCGCGACAGAGGTCGCAGAGCGAGAAGTCGGCAAAACGGCGCGATTCGGGCCGGGACAATCTACTCAGGACGTATTAGAAGCCGCCGTCGCAGCGGGACTCTTTGTGTACGAGGAACAGGCCGAAGGATATCTGCCGGGAATACCATCGGTCGTCACCTACCTGCGTCGGCGCGCGGAGGTTTCGGGCGGGTATTCTAGTCACGGCCCTTAGTTGGCTTGGTTTCGGCTTCGCGGAACCAGCTCGGAGCCAACATAATCCCGCGCGAATGCGTGCGCAGTTCGCCCATTTCGGCTGCCGCGCGCAAGTGCCCAGCGCAAGGCCTCGGCACGCACCTCCTCGTCCCAGGTGACATCTAGGCCATGTGCCTTCGACAGGGACTGCAGCCAGTGCTGGGTAATGGTCAAGTAGTCGTCCTGTGGAAAGGGATAGAAGGACAACCACACGCCAAACCGGTCTGAAAGCGACAGGGCTTCCTCAACCGCCTCCCCCGGATGCACCTCGCCGCTCGTCGTGTGGCTCGCCGCAAGGTTATCGCTCATGCGTTCCGGCATCAGATGACGACGGTTGGAGGTGGCGTAGATCAACATGTTCTCTGCCGCTGTGAACACCGACCCCTCCAGCG
>CAZNYE010000122.1:0-10536 GCA_964577185.1 uncultured Pseudomonadales bacterium
GTCGCCCCCCCTGTCCACGCCGCCGACGGCAATGGCTGTCTTCATATGTGCTGCCTCGGCGCGGGTGGCCGTTCCTTCGTTTGATTTTGAAAAAGTGTAACTACTCGCCCCCCGTGGCACTATAGGACAGCGCCCCCGTTGCGGGTGCACGCAGCGGAATGGGCGAGTACATCATCACGGGCGACATAGCGGATGGTTCCTATAGTGCCAAGGGGGGCGAGTAGTTACGAAAAAGTATACTCTAATGCCGTTCTTCCTTCTTGCCTTGATGCGGTCTTGATGAAATCTCATTATTGCCGCGAACTCCCGTCGTGCGACCGTTTCGAGGTGACGTGCGTTCTACAACCAGCCTATTGCCATCTATTGAACGGGCTTGGATGACGTAAGACTTGTATACTATGCCGTCAAATTTCATGGAAAAATGACGGCATGGTGGCCAGCACTTTCGAGCGTGTCCTTATCCCGCCAAGCCAGAGTTTTTTTCTCCTTGGCGTGCGTGGTGTCGGCAAAAGTACTTGGGCCCGCGCCTCCCTCCGAAGCGTCAAATATATCGACCTCCTTGACGAACGCCTGTATCAAGACCTGCTCGTCGACCCCTCGCTTTTTCCTCAGCTGGTCGAACATGTTCAGCCGAACACTTGGGTCATATTGGACGAAATTCAGCGTCTGCCAGCGCTCTTGAACGAAGTGCATCGACTCATCGAGTCATGTGGCATTCGCTTTGCCCTGCTCGGATCAAGCGCTCGCAAACTGAAGGCTGCGGGAACCAATCTGCTGGCTGGCCGCGCGTTGATGAAAATGATGTACCCATTCACGGCGGCAGAACTTGGAAAGAAATTCGACCTCAATTCGGTGCTGCAGTATGGGTCTATACCGCTTGTCTGGCAGGCTTCGGAACGGCGTGCGGTTCTTGAAGCCTATGTGCAGCTCTACCTCCGTGAAGAAATCAGGGCAGAGGCTCTGGTGAGGAACCTGCCCGGTTTCGTGCGGTTTCTGCCGGTCGCAGCACTCTTTCATGGTCAAGCGGTCAACGTATCCGGAATCGCCCGCGATGCCGGTGTGGCTCGCACTACAGTGCAGGGCTATCTGGACATCCTTGTGGACACTCTGCTGGCTTACCGCCTACCCGCCTATGAGGCAAAGCTGCGTGTGCGTGAGCGCAAGCTGCCGAAACTCTACTGGGTAGACCCGGGCATTGTTCGGGGCGTGAAACGACAGCTAGGCGGAGTGGGTTTGGAGGAGCGCGGGCCGCTCATGGAGGGCGTTGTGCTGACGACTTTGCGTGCGCATGCTGAGGCGGCAGACCTGTATGAAGAGATCTTCTATTGGGCACCGCACCAGTCACGCAATATCGAAGTGGACTTCTTGCTACGTCGCGGAACCGAACTGCTTGCCATTGAAGTAAAGGCCACAGACCGGTATCACACCGGACTGCTCAAGGGATTGCGAGTCCTCAAGGGCAACGAAGACCTTGTGCGATGTGTCTTGGTATACACAGGCAGTCGTTCGTTTCGCTCCAGCGACGGCATAGAAGTCTGGCCGTTTGAGCACTTTGCGAAGCGGGTTGCGGATATGAGCCTTTGGCCGTAGCGTGGCTCCCTGAGCAAGGAGGGCGATTCTCTACCGCCTGCCGAAACTCGACACCTCGGCACTTGACCGGAACAATCTGTCAGCCTTGTTTGATGCGCAAGGCTATTCGAAGGGGTACCCCCCTACGATCAGGATCGTCAGACAAAACCGAGTGGTATGATGCCGGTAGACCCAATCCCACACGGCAACCAAAGTGGCCAACCAAGACACGCTGAGGAACGAATTGCGGCGGTTGGCGAAACGTCGAAACCGTGAAGACCCTTATGCGTTCGTCGGCCGCGACACCGAACTCAGTTTCCTGATCGACAACGCCAGCAACATCCCACCGGACGGCGGGCCGGGCGGCACCGTCGTCATCGTGGGCGCTCCGGGCGCGGGCAAAACCGCACTGATGAACGAAGCCATCGCAAGGCTTTGCGCCAAAGGACAGCCCCCAACCTCCGTCATCCCCGTCGATGTGACGGAAGGCGACCCGTTCGCCGAACGGCTCAAATTTTTCCGCAAGCTGGCGCAAGCGCTCATCGACCACGCGGACCCGGCCAAGCCGGAGCAAACCGCCGCACAACATTCGGAAATGTCGGGCGGCTTGCCGGGCGTGGCCGGTGGAAAAGTAAGCCAATCGATCACCCAATCGTCATTGTCGAACGTCACGAGTTTTGCGGAAATTGCTGACTTGGCACCCAAAACCCGCGACGGGACACCGAAGTTCAAGCCGTTCAAGCGGGTGGTCTTGACGGTCGATGAGGTGCAGAACGTCAAGCCCGCCACTTGGGTGGCCGACGTTCTGAGCGCAGCGCACATTCAAAAGGCTATACCTGTGACCGTGATGTGCGCCGGGCTGGCCGACAGCCTGTTGACACTCGGCAAAGCCGGAATATCCCGGTTGGCCGACAGGCGCACACTGCGGCTCAGCAATCTATCCCAACAGGAAGCCCAACAAGCGGTCAAACAGGCCATCACGCCGTGGCGGGACTTGGGCTTGGAAATCGACCACGACGCCTTGTTGACCGGCGCTGCCCGCGTGGCAAAAGCCAGCGACGGTTGGCCCGCCCACCTGCACACCTACTTGACCGAAGTGTTCCACCAATTGGCAGCCATGCCGAAACCATCGACCGCCCAATTGGATTGGGACGCCATCATGGAAACGGTCAACGCACGACGAATATCATATTACGCCGAACGAGTGGCGGCGTCCCAAACACCCCCGCCCATTCTCCATGCGGCTGTGTCGACCACCAATCAAAACCAACATGTTTCCAAGTACACGGTCATGCAGGCCATCGATGCGGCTGTTGAAAGCCTGTGGCAAAACGGCAACACCCTTGCGGTCGATATGTGGCGCGAAACGTTCGACGGCAGCGTTATGAAATGCTATCGGCAGATGCTCCACGCCGGAATCATCACCGAAGATTCATTTGAATGCTGCGAAGTGCCCATTCCGACGTTGGCAACCTTCATCGCCCGTAACGCCAACTCCCAAGATGGCTCCATCGGCAACCGAGAACCCCACTTGCCCGGCTGTTGATTGCCACCGGGCCAAAGCCTTGCCAAGCCCCGCCCAAAGCGGGAAAACGGCTCAGACCGCCGGAAAACCGCCTTGCCAAGCCCCGATTCACGCGCCCGCCGCCATTGCTGCGCGACTCCAACCCGCCGGTGCCGCCGAAGGAAAGCGACGCTATGAAAGGCAAAAAGGCATTGCCCCAAAGGGCAACACATCGCCGCCGCGTCATCGCCCGATGACGCCTTAAGCCTGTTCCTTGACCACATTGGTGACGAGCCCCCATACGAGCGTACCCTGGACCCCACAGGGCACTCACTCCATGTGATCGAGGCGGTGCCGGGCATCTCGCCGGAAAGCGATGTCAGCGTGGATGATGATGTGTCGCTGCCCGGTGCGGTGGCACACTATTACAGGGGTGGCGCTCACGCGCTTGAGCGTTAATCCTATTCGATTTAAGGCCGGTGTGGGCGGTTTCAAGCCGTTGGGTTATACGGTGGTTTTTTGGGGGACTAGGGTTTGGATTTGGAGGCTTCTACGGGCGTTTTTGAGCGTTTTGGGGGCGTTTGAGGTCTAACCTCGGTCGTTAGTGGCGTACTAGGGGCATCGGAGATCGCCGAAGTTTCCTTTGGTCACTGAAAGAAAATGATAGCATCCAGTCTCTTCGAGAGCGGGCAGGCGCTCACCCCCAGGAAGAGTATCTCCAGTGTCATCAAGAGACGGCCGGACCAGTGCCTCCCGCCTTGAGCAGACCAGCCCGCAACTGCTCCCTCAACAAGAACTTCTGCACCTTGCCCGAGGCCGTGCGCGGCAAGGTTGAGACGACCTCAAGCCGTTCGGGGATCTTCTGTTTGGCGACCTTGAGGGAAAGAAAGTGTCCGCGCACTGTCTCCATATCCAATTGTTCGTCTAGGCGCGGAATCACAAATGCGCACACCTGTTCTCCGAGGCGTTTATCGGGGACCGCCACCACTGCGGCCTCTCCAACCGCCGGATGCTCGCACAAGTAGTCTTCGACTTCTTTTGATGAGATATTCTCACCGCCGCGAATAATGATGTCCTTCTTGCGGTCGGTGATGGTCAGGAATCCGTCTTCGTCCAAGCGTCCCAAATCTCCGGTCTTGAACCAGCCATCGGGCGAGAAAGCTTCAATATCGAGCTCCGGGCGGTGATAGCCGAGGAACTGGTCAGGACCTTGGGATAGCACCTCGCCTTCCTCGCCGGGTGCGGCATCGTTTCCGGCCTCGTCCACGATTCTGATGCGGCAGCCTGGATTCAGACTGCCGTCGGTACGCGAACGCAGATGCGCATCCTGGTCAGCAGCGCCCGATGTGATAGTGGGATGCTCGGTGGAGCCGTAGGCGCGATAGGTGGCAATGCCCGCGCGTTCGCATCGCTCAACAACTTCGGGGGGTACGGCGGCCGCGCCAACCATGTAGTCGCTGAGGCTTGACACATCGCGACCATCAGTCTCGGCGGCATCGAGCAGCGAGTTGACGTGGAATGGCGTGCCCGATGAATGGGTGACACCGAATCGCTCGACAAGCATGGCGCCCGCTCGGGCATCCCAGGCATCCATGAGCACCGATTCGCTACCGTTCACAAATGGCCGCAGAATCGCCAGCACACCCGCGATGTGGCCAGCCGGCCAGGGAGAGAGCACAACGGCATCCCGCACGACGGCGGTGAAGGACAGGCGCAATTCGGACAGGAGCGAGTTATGCGAATGCAATGCGCCCTTGGGATTGGACGTGGTTCCCGAAGTAAAGAGAATGAGCGCGAGATCGTCGGCGTCAAGGTTGGGCCATTCGAGACCGCGCCGCGCGTCTAGTTCCCGCACTCCGATGCAACTTGGCGGCACGTCATCGCCGATGACAATGCGATGCTTGAGGTTGGGCGTGTCGCGCACATCCTTGAGTCGATCAAGATAATTGATGTTTCGCCAATGATCGGGCACCACTAGCGCCTTGGCGCCGCTTTCACGAAGGAGATAGCTGACTTCGCGCGCCGCGTAGATATGCACAATCGGCAGCACCACGAGACCCGCGAGCATGGCGGCGAGCAGGCAATGGGCGCCTTCAAGGGTGTTCGGGACTTGAACGGCGATGACATCCCTTGGGCGAAGTCCGAGCTCTTGCAAGCCCGCGGCGAGTGCCGAGGCGCGTTCATAGATTTCCTTGACGCTATAGCTCTGAAAGAGTCCGTTGGAATAGAAGGTCAGCCTCCTTCTTGCGTGCGCTTCAGAAGCTTCGGCCAAGGCCTCGGGCAGCGTCTGGCGCAAATAGAACCCTTGCTTATACCATTCGCGAATCAATTCTCGTTGTTGCCTGTCTTGGGCGGGCTCGCGCAATTCAGCCTGTGACACGAAGCGCTAACCCGACTGGCCGGAAGGCGCGTTGCGGCGAACATCCTTGAAGGGAATGCCGCGGTCGGCGGCCGCTTCCCTCGGCATGCCGAGCACCCGCTCGCTGATGATATTGCGCTGCATCTCGGTGCTGCCACCGCCCAGGCAGGATGCCTGCCTGAAGATGTAGGCGCCACCCACGTCATTGGCCCCGCTTGCCTCGCCCTGCCAAGCGACCGCGCCTGTGCCCGCTATCTCAAACGCGATGTCGGCGCGGCGCACACGGAACATGGCATTGCCGAGCCTGAGAATGGCACCCGCGGTTTCAGGCATGGCTCCGGCGGCGATGCCGGCCGAGATGCGCCGCACGATTTGTGCCTGCACCGTCTGCAATATGTGCGCTTCAGCGAGCAGGTCGCGTATGTGGGTGTCCCTTGAGACACCGCCTTTTTTCGCGAGCCGCACTAGGTCATCAATACTCTCGCGTTGCCGCCCGGCGGCGCCGCTCGCGTAGGGCGACGAGCCGCCGGTGGCGCTGCGCTCATGGAAGAGCAAGCGCTGTCCAACCGTCCAGCCATCATTGACCTCGCCGACGACGTTCTCCGGGGCAATGGGTACATCGTCAAAGTATTCTTGACAAAACTCAAGGCCACCGTCGGACTGGCGGATTTGATCGACGCGCACACCGGGCTGGTGGATCTTGACGATGAACATGGTCAGTCCCTGGTGTTTGACGGCATCCCAATTGGTGCGCGCAAGGCAAATGGCGTAGTCGGAGAAGTGCGCGTAGGAACTCCAGATCTTCGAACCGTTCAGTATGTAGTTTGTGCCGTCGAACTTCGCCGAAGTGATGGCGCCAGCGAGATCCGAACCTCCCGAAGGCTCGGACATGAATTGCACCCAGAGTTCGTCGCCGCGCAGCATGGCTGGAAGGTAACGGCGCTTCTGCGCTTCCGAACCCATGTCGAGGATGGTTGGGCCGACAATAGTCAATGTGGGGGTATTGAACAGGAGCGGCATCTCATAGGGGGCGGATTCCTTGGTGAAAGCCGATTGGTATTCCCATGTCAAGCCTTGGCCGCCGTATTCGACGGGGTAGCAGAGCCCGGCAAAGCCAGCTTCATAGAGCCGCCTTTGCAGTTCCCTGGCTCGCGCGGCCTGCTCGACACCGACCTGCATGGCGTACCAGGGCGGAGCGTCCGGCGCAAGACGCGGCATGTTGGATGCCAGCCACTTGCGGGCGCGTAGTCGAAAGTCCTCAAGGGGTTCCATCTTCTTCCCTTAACACACCCACTGAACGGATCAGATTTCCAACAGATTCGCGACCGCCGCCCTCTGTGCGTGCGGCTTGCCATAGATCACCCGATTGCTCGCGACCCGCCGCAGATACATGTGGATATCATGCTCCCAGGTCACGCCGATGCCGCCATGCATCTGCACGCAGTCCTGGACGATTTCGGGGGCGTGTTCACCGACGTAGGCGTTGGCGATGCGTGTGAGGCGAGGCGCATCGTTCGACCCATCGGCAAGGGCGTGCAGCGCGCCCGAGGCGGTCGCATGACAAGTCTCAAGTGAGGTTTTCATGTTGGCAAAGCGGTGCTTGAGGGCTTGATAGGAGGCTAGGGGACGCCCGAACGAGTATCGGTCGAAAGCCCATTCAAGGGTGAATTCCAGCACACGGTCCGCGGCGCCGGCGCTCTCGGCAGATTGCAGGGCGAGCGCAAGCTGCATCTGGCGCTCGATGTCCTGCGCGGCGCCCTCAGAAGATTCGATGCGCGCCCATTCCTCAAGGCGAACATCATTGAAGCGCACGAGTGCGAAGCGTCGAACCATGTCGAGGCCCTGCAAAGGTTCGATGCTAACTCCCGGCGCGTTTGCCCGCGCAAGAAACTGCACGGGCTCACCATCCATACGCGCGGTGAGAAGGAGATATCGCGCCTCGCCCGCCGATTCCACCGGGGTCTTGATGCCTCGCACGCGGTAGGCGCCATCGCTTCGCTTAGCGCCCATTGTGAGGTCTTCAAGGCGCCAATGGCGGTGGTCTTCGCACAGACACCAAGCCGCGGTCGCCTCGCCCGACATGATTTCGCCGAGCGCCTCGCTGACGAACGCGCTTTGACCGCAGCGCGACAGGGTGGCGGCAACCAAGTTCGAGGGAATGAGCGGCCCGGGAGACACCTGCCGACCCATTTCCTCAGCGAGCAGGCCCAAGTAGAGGATGCCTTCTCCGCCGAGTCCCATGCCTCCTGCTTGTTCGCTGACGAGTAGTGAGACCCACCCAAGCTCGGCAGCGTCGCGCCACCAGTCGGGATCAATTCCAGATTGTCCAGATTGGGTTTCGGAGAGTTTGCGCACCGCCTCGACACCGTAGGTGTCCGCAAGGAATCGGCGGTTGGTGTCGGCGAAGAGTTGCTGTTCCTCGCTCAGGTTGAAGTCCACCTGAGACTCCAACTTGGGCAGACGTTCATTTGTTGGCGAAGGATTGAACCAGATCCTTTGGCATGGGCATGCCGTCGCCAAGCTTTTCGTGCACGGCGGCCACCCTGTCCAAAATCGCCTTGTTTGAATTTCCGAGTCTCTCGAACAGGGCGGGTTGATCAACGCCGACCAAGCGCCCGCCCTGTTTGACGACTTGTCCGCCAACCATCACCCAATCGACATTGGCGAGCGAGGCATACAGCACCACCGCCGCCACCGGGTCGCCGACTGGCTGCATGCCGACGCGATTGCGGTCAATGAGGACGATATCGGCTTCCTTGCCCGGGGTAAGGCTGCCGATTCGATCATCGAGACCCGCAGCTTTCGCACCGCCAAGAGTCGCCGCTTCAAGGACTTCGCGCGCGCCAATCGAAATCGACGTGACCATTTCGCCCGCGTCCACCTTGGCTTGATTCTCAAATGCGCGCATGGTTTGCAGGGACAGGCGCATGGGAGCAAACATATCGCCGCTGTTGTTCGACACGATGTCCACGCCGAGGGCATGATTGACACCAAATTTCTTGGCCCGCAAGGTTGCGCCGTAGCCCATGCCCATTTGCATTTCGCTCTCAATGGTGGCGACCACCGACGCGCCGGCCTCGGCCATGAGTTCAAGTTCCCTGTCCTGCATGAAGAACCCGTGCACGGCGAGCATGTCGGCACCGAGCAGTCCCAAGTCGGCGAGGCGTAAGATATTCTCTTCGCCTTCCTTGTCGCGTGCGCTCAAGTGAAAGGTGATGGCCTTGGCACCATGTTCGCGCGCCCAGCCAACTTCCTCGTTCAGCGTCTCGACGCTTTGAAAGGGCAGTTCGTTGAGCGCAATGCCCAAGTGCAGCCGACCGGTGTCGTCCGAGAAGTAGGTCTTGGCGATGCGCTCATAGTCTTCCTGCTTCCACTCGGGACGCTTGAAGCTGTCGAACAGTTTGCCATCCTTGGCGATTCCGCCCATGCCGTAGCAGTACACCGAGCGCACTCCCGAATCCGCCGTGGCGCTGATTGCGGCATCGGCAAATTCGGGTGCGCCTATGTTGTGGTCGTAGTCAACAAGGGTGGTCACGCCCGAATCCAAAGCCTCAAGGCAACCGGCGTAGTTGCCGAGATACTTGTCCTCAGGCGCATAGGTGTCGGCAAGAAAGCCGCGCACGGTCAAGGCGTACTCCATCATCGACCAGTTGCTGGTCTGATAACGAATATTCGCTTGCCAGACGTGCCTGTGCGCGTCCACGAGGCCTGGAATAGCGATCGCGCCGTCGGCATCGACGACCTCGATTGCATCGGCCGCCTGGCTCGAGACCTCCACCTCGGCGCCGACATCCTTGATCTTCGAACCCTCAATGAGAATCTCACCGCGTTCGAAGTCGCCAAGTTCGGCATCCATGGTCAGAATGCAGGCATTCCTAATCAGCGTCGGCTTGCCCACCGGCCCCGTACTCCGTTTTGTGTGAATGAATCGGCTGTAGGTCGATCAAATGTTGCCGAATCGCTTGGTAAAGGTCACGCCCCAAGTGCGTGGCGAACCAACGATTTCGGTCGAAAGCCCTTGCGAGTCGTAGGCGACAATCACTTCATTGACATATTCCTCGTCAGTGAGATTCTGGCCCCAGATGGCGATGGTCGCGTCCCACTCGAAGAGGTCGAGGGAAAGCTTAGCGTTCACGCGTCCGAAGGACTCCCGCACACCGATGCCCGGAACGAGTTCATTTGAAGGTGTGAACCCTTCGTAGTCGACTTCGTCACGCCAGAGATAATCGACGCGCAACAAGAGGTCGGCGAATGACAGTGTGTTGTTGTACGCGGCACCTATCCCAAGCGTCCAATCCGGCACACCGGTCATGGGGGTGCCCGATAGATCCACGCCGTCCTCTCGAATGCGTTCGTTGAATTCACCGTCGAGATACCCGAAGTTGAAGTCGAGATCAAGGTTGGAACCGAGTACGACGCGCACTTCGCCCTCCAAACCGAGAAGGTCGGCGGAAGCCGCGTTTTCCGTGATCGTCGCCGGCAGCCCCGCCGCAGTGTCGATCACCGAGATGACATGCATGTCTTCGTACTCGTCGTAGAAGAGCGCACCGTTGATACGTACACGGCCATCGGCGAGATCCGTCTTGAGGCCGAGTTCGTATTCGATCACCGTTTCCGGTGATACGGCTTGACCCGAGGAGGCATCAAAGGCGACGCGCAGGTTGAAGCCGCCGGTTCGATATCCCTTCGACACCTTGCCGTAGATCATGGTGCCGCCCTCAAGCAGCCTCTGTAGCGAAATGATCCACGAATCGTCCTTGAACTCGTCGTCGAATTTCCTTGGGCATTGCCAGGTGGTCGGGTCCATCAGGTCCCAAGTTTTGCCCACGGCCGGTACGGCGCAAAGTCCACCGGTCGCCGTTAAGGCCGAGGATGCGAGGGTCGATCGCTTATCTATGGTGTAGCGCGCGCCGGCCGTCAATGTCCAGTCCCAATCGAGATGCCAGTCGGCTTGTCCGAATATAGCTTGGGTTTCGTTCTCTATACCGTCGGATTTGAAGTTGAACGGCGACAAGGGGTTCAGTTGCGGAACGATGACCGCTGGGTTTTCCTCCGCGCCTTCCTCACTGCCGTAGAAGACACCGACCACCCAGTCCACATTGTC
>CAZNYE010000123.1:0-2813 GCA_964577185.1 uncultured Pseudomonadales bacterium
TGCGCGTCGCCATGGGTCACATGGAAGGCGAGGAAAGTGAAGTTCGGCGTAGGTGTGCGGTGGTGAGTTTTGGCGAACTCGGTCGCCGTCAGACAAGCCTGAACTCGAAGCTGTGTCTGGCACTCCTCTTCGACGATTCACAGGAGGTCGGACTGACTGGCACGTCTGGCCGGGAAAATACAGCCTTGGCGAAGCGATTGTTCGAACTCACGCGGGAGTTCTCCCGTCAGAATCTGCTTGTTGGTGAACTAGATTGGTATGGCGGCCTTGATCGGAGAGGCGTTCCAAAGTGCTATAGGTTTAGTGAGTTCGAATCGACTATCTTGGAAGGCGAAACTCCCGCCGGGCATCTTGATCTGCTTGGGGCGCGCGCGGTCAGTGGCGACGCCGACACCATGACGGCGTTTGGGCAATTGAAACACCGGCTGCTATCAGGGGATGCGGCGCGTCGGCAGGTGAGGGAGGCCATACTCGAGTTGCATGACGGTCGATTGATGGGTTCGGATATTGATCCGGGGTCGCCGAGCTACTTTTGGAGCCTTTCGAATGCGCCTGGCGGTTTCGAGGATCTGTTCCTCCTTGAAGAATACACACAGATGCTCGATGAAGACGAGGAACCGGCACCCGAGGCTACCAATGCGCTCGCTCTGGATGAGTCGGTGCAGCTACTGAAGACTGTTGAGAACACGCTTCGCTGGACGCTTGGTCCAAGAGATCAGCTACCACCGGCGGGCTTCACTCGGTGGCGAGACGCGCTGATGTCGGCTTGTGATGCGTCATCCATGGAATCACTGGTTGAGATGACGGTGAAGGCGCGTGAAAGAGTCTCGTCGCGATTGGAGCAGCTCTTGCGCGTCCCGAAATCTGCCGATTGAGCGTATCCCTTTGGCCTCAACCCGCCGAACTCGCTGGCTGTGATGATGGTTCTTATTGACTGGAGTCTCGGCCTACTCATCGCCGCATCGTGCCTGCTTTGGTGGTTCGGATCGATGCCGCGACGCTTGGCGACCTTGACTGCCCTCGGCGTGACCACGCTTTTACTGAGTCTCGCGGCGTTCTTGGGCGATCGCTGGCAGGCTGCGCTTGCCATTGGCACCAGCGCCTACTTGCTGGTGACTCTGTCGTTTGGATACTTCTGGCCGAAGCTGATCAACCTGCGCATCGGCCATCTCCTCAACGGTGTCGTGCTTGTCGCTCTGGGGTTTTCATCGCTGTTGTTGCTGTATTGGTTTCCCATAGTCGATCTTCCCACGCCATCCGGACCGCACAAGGTTGGGGTGCGTGATTTCATGCTCTCGGACCATTCCCGAACCGACAGATTCCCATCGTCACCGAACCAGCCACGGCGCCTTGCAGTGCGCGTATGGTATCCGGCGGATCAGGTGGAGGGACTGCCCAGGCAACCCTATTACACCGATCTTGAGGCAAGGACCACAGCGCGAGATATGGGAGAGGCGACTCCGCTGGGCGCGAGATTCTTCCCCTACCTTCGATACAGCCAGAGTCAGTCCTATGTGAACGCCGCTCTCGCAGAGGGTCTGACGGAGCTGCCGGTAGTGACCTTTAGTCACGGCTATCGAGGATTCAAGGGACAAAACACCATCCTTATGGAGCATTTGGCGAGTCACGGCTATCTTGCCTTCTCGCTGCAGCACACCTACGATTCGGCAGCGACCGTCTTCCCGGATGGCGAGGTGGTGCGCATGGATCCCGTGCTGCTTGAAACCGTATCCGATTATCGTGAACATGTGGCGGAGCACGGCTATGCTCGCGAAGTGATCGATGCCTACACGCAGCAAGACCCGGGTTTGCGACGCGAATCGGTGTTGGGGCGATACGAATTGGACACGAGTCATCGGCTGGTGTACTACAGTGCGCCCATCTGGGTGCGGGATCAATTGTTCCTCTCAGCGTCATTGGCGGCGGGCGAAGTGCCGAATGAAGTCGAGGACCTGGCTGCGGCGGGCGACTTTCGTGGGATCGGCAGGATCGGCATGTCCTATGGAGGCTCGGTGGCGGCGGCCACCTGCGCGGTTGATCGGCGCTGCGTCGCCGTCACCAATATCGACGGAGAGGATAGGCATCGGATACTGTTCAATCGCGACATCCCTTCTCCGATGCTGATGTACAGTTCGGATAACAATCTCATGGTGCGCGGACTTCCGGGCGGCGAAGACGAAAAGGGTCAGAATCTGACCTCTTTCATTTACGAACGACACGAAACAACTGGACTGCGCCCGGACCTGTACCGAATCTGGATTGAGAACGCGACGCACTACGCGCTGTCCGACTACGCAATATTCCTTTCTCGAAACGGCAACCCGTTAACGAGGCGTCTGTTCGGGCATTATGAGGGTCGGGAGGTGAACCAGATCAATAACTCCCTCATTCGTGGATTCTTCGACAGGCACCTGCGCGGTCTTGGCAACGATTTTCCGAACGCCCAACTGGCTGCGCATGCTGGTCACTTGCGGTGGCATGACCAGAAACCCGTAAGGGACTGGTGGCTCAGCATTCACCCCGAAGACCGCACCGTTCAGGTTGTTGTTCAGAGCAATGCGGGCGAGATTGGCTTGTCCCTGTATCCCGAACGCGCACCGGTGGAGGCGGCGAGGTTCCTCGATTTGGTCGAACAAGGGGCTCTCGAAGGCTTGGAGTTAATCGGCGACGCCATCCGAGTTGGCGGGCGAGAGGTGGATGTCCTTGCATGGGACGCATCCGCCGAGGGGCCGCGGATAGGCGTGTCTTCGCCCCCTACCGGAATTCCTTTTAGTTTTGGCACCCTCGCGCTGCTGCCGCCGGATGGTCAGGGG
>CAZNYE010000124.1:0-2237 GCA_964577185.1 uncultured Pseudomonadales bacterium
TGACGGGGCCCGCGGCCTGCGAGCGCCATTGGCATCCGCGTCAAGGGTGGGCTGCGGCAGGAACGGGGCGGAAAGGAGCAGTGCGCCGACGAGGAGGACGGGAAGGCTCGATCGGATTCTGGAAGGTGTGCGGTGAACTGATTCCGCCGGATGCGGCGGTCGCTCAAAATCCTTCCTAGTCAGCACGGCGATACAGCTCCGTTACCCCCTTCAAGTCAAATTTAGTCTAATTGATCGCGCCGTGTCAAATGTCGACAGAAAGTCGACAGAAAAAAGTCGCGTCGGCGACACGATGCTAGCCGCTCCCCGTACTTGGAGAAGCCCCCGCCTCTAGCCACTCAACACACCGGCCCATGTCCCGAAGGACAGCATCTTCCTCGGTGCCAGTTGCTCGCAATACCTCTTGATGTCGTTCCTGTGAAGACAATTTCGGACGTTCATCAACATATCCATGCGAGCGCAGCCAGTCTTTAAGCGTTTCGAGCGTTCTTGCGTGAAATCGTTTCACTTCGCCCCTATTCAGTGCGTTCAGCAGCCGCTGGGCATCACCGGCAACCTCCGGAGCGGCGAGCAGGTCGCATACGCGAGGCAGGAATGTATCGCTGACGATTCCGGATGCTTCCAGACCGGCGGCCTCAAGCTTGCGTCCCCTGCCTTGCCGCCAGGCCGAAACCCAAGCATGTGCGGCGCGGCATCTCGTGGTCAATCGTGCCTGCCAGTCGGAATCGTCAAGGCTTGCCGCCGACTGTGCGAGCAGGGATTCGACCTGGCCGAGCGAATGAATGCGATGCAGCGCCATGAGCCGATGGACTTGATCGAGATCGTCGCGCAGCAGATGAAACACATGTATTTCACCGGCATCCTTGTGCGGGTCTATGCCGGGCACGCCAAGTGCTTTGGCATATGCTTGTGCGCCGCCGGCTGGCTTCGGGACTTCTCGTCGTGGCACGACTTCAAAGTGTGACGTGTCCGATGCGCGTTTGCTTCTCGCGCCGTCGCGTTCGGTTTCAAGATCGATGCAGTTCGGCGCTTCGCCAATGGCGGCTTTCCAGAGTCCGACTTCGCCGCGCCTTGCCGAGAGATAGACGAACTGTGTGTCCGTTGACGAAGCCAGTTCATTGAGGGTTCTTGCCAGTTCCATGAAGCGCTGCTCGTCACTGGTGGTCAAGGCTTCATCAAGAATGATCGGCAGGTTCAGTGCGCCCGGTGCTCGGTGGCGCACCCAGGCCATGCGTACCGAGAGCAACAGTTGCATGCGCGTGCCGGTTGAGAGTTCGTCAAGGTCGCGGCGAACGTCCTGACGCATGTCCACCGCTTCAAACCGACCTTGCTCGCTTAAGGCCAGGGCGAATTCGTGCGCGGTGACTTGACGGAAGAGACGGTCGGCTTCGCCGAGGAGCTGTGGCTGATGCTCAGTCGTGTAGGCTGTTTCGACTTCGTCAAGCAATAGGTCGGTGGCTTCCGAGCGCAAGAGCTCGTCGCGTTTGCGCTCAAGATCCGAGAGAGACTCTGAAAGCACCGCAAGCGCCGACTGTACACTGCTGCCGGCTTCGGCCTGTTCGATGCGGGTCACAATTTGTGCGCGTTCATCGATCAGCGGCTCAAGCGTCTTGGCCTTGCTTGTGCGCTCTTCCAGAAGGGTAACGAGCCGAGAAGTTTCCGCGGCGTTTGCCTGTTCGATCAGTTGTGGTGCGCCTGCAAGCGCTTTCAGATGCTGCGTCTCGCGCACCCTGGCCGCGTCCAAATCTTTTCTTGTCTGCGCCCAAGCCTCGCGCAAACTGAGCCTTCGAGAGAGTTCCTCCTCATCGCCGTTCAGAACGCCGACCCGCTCGTAGAGCGATGCTCTCTCGGCTTCGCGTTCTTCTGCCTCGGCGGCGAGACGGGACAACGCCTGATTCGCCTGATCAAGCTCTTGCGCGGCGCTCCGTGCCGACTTCAGGCGTTGCTGAAATGCTTTGATGTGCGCGGCAAGCCCGTCGGGGTCGGTCGAAACCTCCACATGCCAGGGGCGAAGCAGGTGGACGATCTCGTTGACAGTCGCTTGCATCGCCGCTCTTGACCGTTCGATCGCTGCGAGCAACTGCGCAAGTAACAGGCTCGCATCGTCCCAATCCTTCGCGAGACGTATGAAGCGGTCGAGCTCGGTCAGTGGCATGGCCGGGTCAAAACCGATTGACTCGGCAAGCCGCGCCTGCTCGCTGGCCTTTTCTTCAAGCGCGTGGCGCACCGTATTGAGT
>CAZNYE010000125.1:0-1916 GCA_964577185.1 uncultured Pseudomonadales bacterium
AGATAGAAGGCGCCACTGACGAGCGCTGCGAGAATCAAACTGACAATTTGGCTACTGGTGCGCGCACTCACAAAAAGTCCGATGGCCAGATACATCGCACCGAGCAGCATGGCCGCGAGATAGCCCGCGATGACCGGGCCCCAATCGAGCCCAATCCAATACGAGACACTCAGTGGCAATGGCAGGGTGAGCAGCAGCGCAACACCCAAGAGGCCCCAGCAGGCCAGGAATTTCCCAAGCACGAAGGGCCATAGGCCGGTCGGCAGGGTCAAGACATGCTCGAGTGTTTCAGTGCGCCTCTCTTCGCTCCACATGCGCATGGTCAAGGCTGCCGACAGGAAGACCAACAAGAGCGGCATCCACTCAAAGAGCGGACGGACATCGGCGATATTGCGCGCAAACCAGGCTTCCCCCCAGAAGAGGACGAACAGGCACACGCCCACGAAACTGGCCAGGAACAAATAGCCGGCCGGACCAGCTAGGTAAAGGCCGAACTCCTTGCGCGCGATGCGCAACAATGCTTCAAGCTGCATGGCGGGCCTCCGTTACTTCACGAAAGAGCGTTTCAAGGTCTCTGCGTTCACGGCTCATTTCGCTGATTGGAATCCCTCCAGACACCAATTCGCGCAACAGGCTGGCGAGTCTTGGCTGATCATCAACAAGCGATTCGTCCGCGAGCTCCAAAAAGTAGCCTGAAGCATCCTCATGAGGAGTGACCGCGCGTATCCAATTGAATGCGCCTAGCAGGCGCGTCACGTCTTCTTGCATAGCGGTGGTGACCATGGACAGTCGACTCGAGGACTTCAAGGCATCGAGCGGCTGATCGACCGCGAGCTTGCCGTCACGAAGAATCAGCACCCGGTCACAAATAGCGTTGACCTCCTGCAGCACGTGCGTCGATACCAATACGGCGGCATTTTTCGAAAGGCGCTCCAACAGGTGCCGCATCGCCAAGGTTTGCGAAGGATCCAGCCCGTTGGTTGGCTCATCGAGAATCACATACTTGGGATCGTGCAATATGGCCTGTGCAACACCCACCCGTTGACGAAAGCCCCTTGAGAGTTGATCGATCCTTTCAAACGCTCTGGCCGTCAATTCAGTGGTGCGCATGCTTCGCACGACCGCATCCCGCGCCGTCTCGCCCGTGAGCCCGCGCACCGAAGCCATGTAGTCGAGATAATCCACCACCTGCATGTCCATATAGAGCGGGAGATTCTCCGGCAGATAGCCAATTTTGGACTTGGCGTCTTGAGAATCTGGATCCATATTCTCTCCGTCAAGGAGAACCTTTCCCTCGTCCGGTTCAAGGGCACCCGTAATGAGTTTCAAGATGGTGGATTTGCCGGCACCGTTATGGCCAAGGAGACCCACGATCTCCCCCGGAGAAATAGAAAAGCTCACGTTTTCCACGGCCAGCGTCTCGCCGTAGAAGCGCGTGAGACCATGAGCTGTGATCACGCTTGGCTCCTCAATTGATCAATGAAGAAAAGTTCTCGCCAATAAGCGCCCTAGATGTGGGCACTACTGAAAAGTTTCAAGTTCATACGCAGGTGTTTTTTCTACCTGTCTCTATGCAGATGCAAATGTATCGGGCTCAAGTGGAGGCCTACAGTGAAGGACTATCGACTATTCAAGTATCGACTTGAGCGCATCGAGGACGGAATTTGGACATTCTGACAACATCGAATGCCCAGCACCCGGCAGCTCAACAAGGCGTGCCTCCGGCAGACAAGACCACAGCGCTCGTCCGGCAGGACGAGGCGTCATGCGGTCTTCTTGTCCGAGAATGACCAAGGCTGGTAGGTCTTTGTTGAATTCGCATTCCGAACCATCGAACGCATTGCAGGCGAGGAGATCCGAGTGGAAGACACTTCTTCCAGCACGTTCCAATAAACGTTCACCGGCCCCCATCATCC
>CAZNYE010000126.1:0-8657 GCA_964577185.1 uncultured Pseudomonadales bacterium
GCCCTGCTGCTCGGCTACCCGGCGGCGGCAACGCTGGCCGGAGTCGCGCTCGTCTTCGCGCTCGGAGGATCGGTGTTCGGGGTTTTCGACCTCTCGGATCTTGGCTTTCTCTCCGGTCGCTTATTCGGCATTGCCACCAATCACACGCTTCTTGCGGTGCCACTCTTTGTGTTCATGGGTGTGATGCTTGAGAAGACGCGCATCGCAGAGCGTTTGCTGGATTGCTTGACTGGGCTCATGAGCGGTGCGCGCGGCGGGCTTGCTTGTGCCGTGATCCTTGTTGGCATGCTCATGTCGGCAAGCACGGGGATTGTGGGCGCGACAGTCGTCACCCTCGGCCTGATCGCGCTGCCGACCATGCTCAGCGCCGGCTACGATAGCCGCACGGCGACTGGCACCATCGCCGCCACGGGCACCCTCGGGCAGATTATTCCACCTTCAATTGTCTTGGTGCTGCTCGGCGATGTGCTTTCCAATGCCTACCAACAGGCGCAACTTCAGCAAGGCATTTTCGCCCCAAATACTGTATCGGTGGGAGATCTATTTGCCGGTGCGCTCATACCGGGCCTGCTTCTGGTGGGGTTCTATCTGGGGTTGATATTGCTCACCGCCTGGATCAAGCCAGAACGGTTGGAACAGACAACCGAGAAAACTGGGGCGCGTCCGGGTGTAACGGAGCTTGTGCTTGGCTTGGCACCGCCCTTGATCCTTATTGTGGCTGTGCTTGGGGCTATTCTTGGTGGTTATTCCACTCCCACCGAAGCCGCAGGCGTTGGGGCCTTGGGGGCTGTGTTGCTTGCGTTCGCCTATGGGCGTCTGAACACCTCAACGCTCCGCGAAACTTCGCGTGAGACGCTCAAGACCACCGCGATGGTGTTCTTCATTCTCATAGGCGCGTCTATCTTCTCCTTGGTGTTTCGAGCCTATGGCGGTGATGAGCTGGTGCGTGCGGTGTTCGAAGATATGCCCGGCGGTGAGATCGGCGCCTTGATCATTGTCATGCTGGTTCTATTTCTTCTTGGTTTCATCTTGGACTTCATCGAGATCACCTTCGTTGTGGTGCCCATTGTCGGGCCAGTGCTGCTGGCCATGGGATTTGATCCGGTGTGGCTCGGCATCATGATCGCGATCAATCTTCAGACTTCCTTCTTGACACCCCCCTTCGGGTTTTCGCTCTTCTACCTGCGTGGCGTCACGCCTCAGTCGGTTGATACGAGAAACATATACAGGGGAGCGGTGCCCTTTATTGGGCTGCAGCTCTTGATGCTGGTACTGCTCGCGGCCTTTCCTGCTCTGGCAACTTGGCTGCCGTATGCGCTTCGGGGGTGACTGTAGTTTCGGTCACGCGCGATGCAAAGCACCGCTTAAATGGGGTACGTCCTGTACCCCACCCTTCGGGCGCTCGCTGCGCTCGCGTACACCCGCGTTCCCGCTGCGGTGTGGCGAGGGGCGCAAGGGCAGAGGTCTGCCTTGGGGCCAATAGCAAAGAAAGCAGCCACTGGCAGGATCCCCAACCACACGACAACGCAGTTACACGGTGCGTAGCACGACGCAATGCATTTCATTGCGAGGGGCGAACGGGCTGCCAAGGATGTCAGCCCTGGGCCTCAGCGGAGTTTGCGCGATGCGGCAGGATGTCTCCAATCACTCTTCTCCGAAGTTGTCGTCAGTTCTCCCCCCGGCGCGGATTTGGGCTGGTGCCATGTCGTGACTCCCTGCCAAGAGCATGCTCAATCTTCCAATTTCGCTTTAGCTCGTCTTTCAGCGATGAACTCGTCAACGATGGAGCCTTTCTTTCCTTTTCTTACTTCCTTTACTAGAGCTTGCGCCCTTTCTATAGCCGATTCAATGGCTTGGGGATTGTTTCGCTCCTTGACTTCCGATTGCCGCCTGACCTCGGGCTTACGGGCGGTTCTCGATGAAGGCATTGACTGTCCTGCGCTCTTGAAGTGGGATTTCCCTGACTCTCTAGCTGGCCTTAGCCGCGAGTTTTTCATAGCTGAGCCGTACTCGGAAGTCTTCTCCGAGGGTCGGGGCATTGCGACCGGCTAGCCATATTGTTTCGTCCGCTGAGGGATTGTAACGATCCTGCAATTCGCCGTTTGGAATGCAAGCCAAGATTATGCGCGGCTGGTCGGTGTCTTCGCGAAAGATATCTACTGCTTGGTGGCGGTAGTCAGTGAGCGCTTGAACGACCATCTCGAACACTGTGCGCTCCAATTGTTCAAGCTCGTCAGGCGGCATTTGTACGGTCACGCGCGATGCCGGCATAGTGAGGATTCGATTCGATCCCCAGCCACTGCCTTTCCAAGCGCTTTGCGACCACAGTTGTGGTGCCACTGCCGACGAAGGGGTCGAGCACAGTACCCCACTTCGGTGAGAAGAGGCGGATCACACGTGCCGCAAGCTCTTCGGGAAACTCAGCTTCGTGGCGCTGATTTTTGCTGACTGAGCGAATCTGCCATACACCTCTCGAACCCCACTCCGACCATTCGCGGTCCGTTAGACGTTCGCGATCATACTCCACGATTCCAGGAAGCCAGAAGACGTAAATGTGTTCAAATTCGTCCACCGCCCTGTAGGAGTTCGAGTGCCATCTGCTATTGGCCCAGCAAGGATCTTTGTGCCAGATTCGCTGGTCGTACAGAAACAACCCAGCCGTCTCGGCCCATTCGGCCACCATACATCCTGTCAACCTTACCTTGGTTGCGGTTTGGTGCTTGCCGCCCCGGACGTTGTTGTGCTCCAAACGACGTTGAACAGTTTGCTCGCTGCAGCCGAGCAACGCGCCAAGTTCCTTTCGTGAAGCCTCAGGATGGAGGCGTTTTACCTCAAGTACATGTTCGCGTGTCACGGGATTTGTCTTGCGCCTCAAGTTGTCTGCTTGGAATCTGGGCATAGTCTCGTCCCGAAAACACAGGATGTCGCCGATGTTAACAACGAGAAAACCCCCCGGCTTGAGAATTCGCTTGTGGCTGGCAATGACTTCGCTGAGCAGCTCGCACCAATCGTTGAAAGTCAGGTGCCGCTCGTATGACTTTCCCACGTAGTAAGGGGGGGACCAGAAGCTCAAATCAATAGAGCATTCTGGGAGTAGAGTCAATTCGGTTCTCGCGTCGCCTTCAATGATGCGGTCAAACTCCGAACGGGGACGCTCGTCTTCCAGCAACGATGCCTGCATACCTGTCACAAGACTGCATCCACCCCGCCAATAACTTCGTGTATTTTATCTGAGACGTAGGTTTACTGGGCGAGCGAATGTATCTCTGCTAGCGGTTTTTTCTGTTCGAACGAGGCGTGTAATTGCCGTCGCGAATCAGTGGCCACGCCTTGTCATAGGGCATGTCAGCTTGATGCTTAGATTTCCAATGGGCATCGATGCCTTCCCATCCATTGCCCTGAAAGACATGTCTGCACACTGGACACACCTTACTTGTCGGTTTTTCCCGATTTAAGCCTGCCCGATCATCAATCATCTCTTTGTCATGCACTTGCGGCTGCCGACGATGGGGTACGACTGGCGTTGGCAGACCCCACAGATCAGACAGCGGAAATGACACCGCCTCGAAAGGTGGCTGCGACACTTGTTGGTTTCCGGTCAATTTGGCGAGACGGCGCCAGTGACCGCCGCGCAGTGTATAAGTCTCCAAGCTGCGGGCGTCCGGATCCACCATCCACATGTGCTTCACTCGCTCGCGCGAGTAGATCGCACTTTTGGGGCCGAGGTCGATCTTACGAGTGGACGGTGAAAGCACCTCGCACAACCAATCTGGAGCGACCTCCCAATAGGCGGCGTTTGGGTAATTTTGTACGCGCTCGCGACGCCAGCCAGCTATATCGGGAACCACAATATCTTCACCAAGATGAAGTTCGGGTTCATCCACTATCCACCAGCCTCCCGGCTGTCCCCTGCTGTGGCCGAATGGTCCGCCGATAAGCCAACCGAGAGCCGAACCCGCTATTGAATGCGGAACGGCCGGCCTCGGCATGGTATAGAGTACCCCGTCGATGACTTCGGCGACCTTGTGCGGCGGGGCATCGAGCACGTCTTGATAGGTCGCCCGCTTGCTTCCGGGTTTCTCGATGATGCTCATTTGGATTGCGGTGGCCTATCGAATGAATTCAAGGGTAAGATTGGGAATCTCCAATGTCCGCCAGGCTTGGTCCGCAGTCAGGGCGGGCAGTCGGTAGAGCGTCGCGGTCGCAAGGCACAACCGGTCGCCAAGACTCAGTCCAATGTGTCTGGTTGCTGATCGGTATTCGGCAGCAAGCATCGCCACTTGTTGGTTGACAAGAATCACGTCCAAATTGAAGGAATCCATCAGGATGGAGACTGCTCGCGACCTGACTCCGTCATCAAGCAATTTGGAAGCAACTTCGCAGAGATTCGCAGTGCTTATGGCCGCGCCTTCGGAAACTGCCGCACGCACAATGGCGCTACCAGTCTCTTGGTAATAGAGCGCGATCAGCGCCGAGGCATCCAACAGCATGCTCAATCTTCCAATTTCGCTTCGGCGCGTCGCTCGGTAATAAGTTCGTCAACGGCCGATACCTTCCGTCCCTTGAGAACCTTCCTTACATGTGCTTGCGCACGATCGATGGCGCATTCAATAGTTTGGATTTTCACAACTTGATTCGGCGCTTCACCGAAGAGCGAGATAGTCATCCTTTGCCCCGGGCGCATATCCGCCGCCTTACGAATGCTGGCTGGCACGACGATACGACCGGAAGCGTCAAGTGCCACTGGCTCGACAATCCTTGTCGCCTGCTGCGCTTTTTTCGGAGCTGGTATAGACATCGATTCCCGCCGTAGAATCTAAGTATGGCGTACATTTTAATCTTTGGCATGTTTCAGTTCAATGCCATATCTGCAAATCACGGCGGCCGGGCAGTTACGGTTCGATTCAACTAGCGTGCATGCACCTTCACCGGCAGTTGGGTGATGCCGCGAATAAAGCTCGAATTGAGGTAGCTGGGTTCGCCAACAACCTCAATGTGTGAAAAGCGTGCCATGATCTCCTCCCAGAGAATCTTAAGCTGGAGCTCCGCAAGTCTGTTGCCAATGCAGCGGTGAATGCCGAAACCAAAGCCTATTTGCTGGCGGACATTGTCTCTTCCGATCATGAACCGGTCGCCGTCTTCGAACACCTCTTCATCGCGATTTCCAGAGAGATACCACATGATGATCTTGTCCCACTTGCGAATCTGCTGACCGCGAATTTCCGTGTCCCGCATGGCGGTTCGACACATGTGCGCGACCGGTGTCTGCCAACGAACGATCTCCGGCACCATGGCTTCGATCAGGCCGTGGTTGGCTTTGAGCTTGTCGTACTCTTCTGGATGTTGATTCAGCGCCAGCACACCGGCGGAAATCGAGTTTCTGGTGGTGTCATTACCTCCGACTATGAGCAGCAGGATGTTGCCGAGGAGCTCGTTTGGAGGCATGTTGCGTGTGGATTCACCATGCGCCAGAAATGAGATCAGGTCATCACCGGGTGTCGGCTCGGCAATCCGCTCTTGCCACACGGCGCTGAAATATTCAAAGCACTTCCAAAGCTCTCGAAAGCCGTCTTCCGGGGTCTTGAAGTACTTGGGGTCGCCAATTCGTTCGACCGTGTCCGACCAGTGGATGAGCTTGTGACGGTCCTCCTGTGGCACGTCAAACAAGGTCGCGAGCATTTGTGCGGTGAGTTCAACCGATACCTCACGAACCCAGTTGAAAGTCTCTCCCACCGGCAGATCGTCAAGGTTTGTCGAGGCGCGCTGGCGAATCAGGTCGCCGAATCCCGCTAGGGCGCCAGGCGCGAATTTGGGCGCAACCGTCTTGCGCTGGCGCGTGTGCACCGGCGGATCCTGCATGATGAACATTGGCAGATGAGAAAGTGAACGCCTTTCTTCTTCTGTTGGAATAGGTAGGCCGATTCTGATGCCACCGTTGTTGATGTCCGACGAGAAGATGTCGTGATGCGTGTCCACGTACTTGACGTCTTCGTATTTGGTGATTGACCAGTAGGGGCCGAACTCGCTTTCTTCGCACCTGTGCACGGGTGCCTCCCGGCGCAGGCGTTCGAAATAGGGCAGGATGGTATTGGCCTCGAAGAACTCGCCGTGAGCTGGATTGATCTTCTCGAGTGGTACGGACATGGGATCCTGGTGCACATCCACCGCCCAGGTTTCACGCCACTCCTTGTTGTCAATCGCTGTATCGAAGGTGTTGAAGGGAGCTTCTTCCACTGTGTGAATGTCACCAGTATCGAGTGATGAGGATGCTACAACGGGGGCGCTCCTTATCACAAGGGAGCGTGCGACCTGAAATGGAGTGCGACGAGGACCGAACTGGAAGGAAACGCAAATTGCCTGGCTATCGAGTACCGCCGGTTCTAGTGGCGCTGACGGTAGGCAGTTTGTCGAGGCGCGACACGCACAACAAGTACAACTAATTCTTGTTTCCTAACCTCGTACAGCACGAGATAGTCGCCCACTTGCAATCGACGCAATCCTCGTAGGTCACCTTTGAGCGCCGTTCCCAAGTAGGGAGACTGCGCCAATCGATCAATGGCTGTCACCGGACGGAGTCGATCGGGTTCTGCTACTCGGTTTAGCTCCTTGGCGGCACTCCCCTTAATCCGAATCGAGAAGTTCACGCCGAACTTTCTCCCAATCGAGGACTGGATCACTGGGGTCTTGAAGCCGCTCAACCGCCACTGACAGGTCGTCGAAATCTTCAAGATAGTGATCCACGGCCAAACGTATCACATCGGCACGACTGCGCCTTAGTTGGTGGGCGGCCCTGTCTAACTCATCGACCAAGGAGTCTGGGAATCTTGCGGTGATTTGTTGTGCCACTTGACGCTAACTCCGATGCAATTCCATGACAGTAATCTATTGCAAAGTGAGTCGCACGGCAAGACTCTCCAGTAACCCGCTATTCAAGAATGTTCACAGAGCACAGAGATTCAAAGATTTTGGGACTTGAAGAAGCCTGCCGCTGATAGGTGGGAGCACGGTGTCTTTCAATACAACCCAACCTACATCAGTTTCCGAAGTCCGCAAACCTCGGAGCCCGTTTTTCGAGAAACGCCCTCACTCCCTCCTTGAAATCGGGCTCCGCGACCATTTCATGCAAGAGCGCCTCGGCCTCTTGATTGGAAGCCGCGATGTCGCGATGCAAATCCTTGTAGACCTGCCAGCGGGTCTGTTTGAGCGAATTTGGTGAGACCTCTCTTATCAATCGTCGCGCATAGGCGAGAGTCTCCTCCATCAGCCGGTGCGCGGGAAACACTTGATTCACCAATCCCAGATCCTTGGCTTCCTCGGCAAGCAGGATGCGGCTCGACAAGAGCACATCCATGGCCCTCGTCATGCCAATCATGCGCGGCAATAGCCACGAGAGGCCATACTCTGCGGGAAGATTGAGCCTTCCGTGCGCGGCGGTGAGTTTGGCGCCTGTGGCCGCGAATCTGAGGTCGGCGTAGCAGGCGAGGGCGAGTCCGACACCGGCGGCCGCCCCATTGACCGCCGCGATCACTGGCTTGGTCAAGTTCCAGTGGCAAGCGAAGGCCACTCGGAACCTTGCATCCACGTCGCTCAAAGGGGCGGAGAGACCTTCTGAGGTGCCAGCGTCATAGTCACCGCGCTGCGCGTGGCCTTCTAAGGCGGTGGCATCACCACCGGCGCAAAAGGCTCTACCGACGCCGGTCACCACAATCGCGCCAACATTGGGGTCTTCATCCGCCTTAGAGAGGCTGTACAGATACTCGCTGTGCATGCGACCCGTCCAAGCATTGAGCCGCTGGGGACGATTGAGGGAGATGAGCGCCACGCCATCCAGGGCCTCGTATCGGGTGGCCTTCAATTCCATTGAAAGAGCATCCCTCGCTAACGGATGTCGGCGTAGGCGATGTCGCTGACCTTTTGATATTCCTTCATTTGTTCGCGAAAGGCCAGGAAGGAATCAACTATGCGTCGCGACAGATCATCTTCATTCCCGGTTTCCAGGATGACCTCTTCGGAGATTTCCTGCAGCCGATCGATGACATCATCTGGAAACGGGCGCACATCGACTCCGTGTTCCTCGATAAGGGTGTTCAGGGCATTCGCATTGCGCGCCGAAAACTCGTTGGTCATGCTGGAGTTGGCGGCGGCGGCCGCACCTTCGAGAATGGCCTGAAGGTCGGACGGTAGGCTGTTCCAGGCATCGAGATTGACGATGGCTTCGAGTACGGCGCCAGGTTCGTGCCAGCCTGGGTAATAGTAGTAGTCGGCTATGTCATGCAGCCCGAGTGCCAGATCATTGTAGGGTCCGACCCATTCGGTGGCATCTATGGCACCACGCTGTAGCGAGGTGAAGACTTCGCCTCCCGGGATGATCACGGCAGTGCCCCCGGCGCGCTCGAATACTTCGCCGGCGAGACCGGGTATTCTCATCTTGAGGCCCTTGAGATCCTCAAGTGAGTTGATTTCCCGCCGAAACCAGCCGCCCATCTGCACATTGGTGTTGCCTGCCACCATCGGGTAAAGACTGAAGGGCTCGTAAGCCTCACGCCAGAGCTCCATGCCACCGCCCCATTCCAGCCAGGCATTCATTTCCGGGGCGGTCATGCCGAAGGGCACCGCGGTGAAGAAGGCCGCGACGGGTAGCTTGCCCCGCCAGTAGT
>CAZNYE010000127.1:0-2679 GCA_964577185.1 uncultured Pseudomonadales bacterium
GCTCGTTGCGCTGAAGCAAAGAAGTTATCGATCATGTCCGAACCCACGTCTCTCCCTGCTGCCCATGAACTTTACAGATCTCCTGCGGAGACTGTGCACTCATGACCATTGCTGAGTAGACGAAGCGTTTCGGACCTGTTCCAGCCTGTTGCAGCGTAGGTGCGAAAGGATGGGATCGGGAATCGTGCAGCATTTTCGCTGAAAGACCTGTCAGGGTCGTATTCCAAGATCCCACAATGTATGGCTTCGGCTTTCGCCACCTTGACATCTTGACGGGTCATGCCATGTTGGTTGATCGCACGCTCTTGGAGTTCATCAAAGGTAAAGGGGTCGCCATGAGATTTACTTTTCAGGAGGTTGCACAGAACGTTCTTGTATTCGTCAAGATTGGCCGCGTGCAGCAACCGTCGATAGTAATCAATGCGTAGCGCGTGCCCTGCTTCCAGAATTCGTGCGAATGGTTGTAGCTGGTCGTGTTCTGCAAGGGATTTGGCAAAAACACGCAGGTATGAATGCAGGTGTCGGGGGTAGCATTCACTGACGGATGCAAGCGCTTCGATGAACGTTGCTCGGTCCGGCGTCAAGAGCGCATCCAACCCGAACGCAGCGTGCTCGTAGAAGGCGATGAGTAGTTCTCCGGCCTCTTCTGGCTCGAAACAGCCAAGCTGATGTATGGCACCTTCCGTAAGACGCGGTGACGCGCCAGCCTTTTGTAGCTGATATGTGCTGTCAGACAGCCCCGCAAAGACCGAGAAAGTCCTCAAGTGACCGGTGTGGCCGTTTTCAAGCAACGCTGTGACAATTTGATTGGTCTTTGAATGAGGATTTGCCTGTATGCGCTGCGCTTCATCAATCAAAAACAAGAAGGTCGTGCTTGGAGGTATTCGCACACAATCGTACAGCACGTCCCATAAGGACGATCCTGTTTTCAATCTCTCTTCAGGAGAGTGGGTTGCCGCCTTCCTGTCGAAATTGACACCGACCCATGTCAGGCCGAAGTGACCCGACATCGCGTTGCTTGTGGCCTTGCTGAGCAGGCGCGGGTCGAGTCCACAACTTGAAACAATGTCAGAGGCTACGGACACGGGATTCACGAGTTCATCGCCGAGCAGACGGACAGGTATCACGGTGCCGGAAGTCTTGTGGCGGTCGTTCAAATGGAGCAACAATGAACTTTTCCCACTGCCGGGGGCACCCTCCACGAGTCTTGCGTTCGCAAGTGTGCTGGCTGTCTCCCGTGTTCGCCGCAGTTGTTGCTCAATATCTTGAGTAATGTGCCCGCGTCCCACGAACACCATGGGCGGTTCGCAGTCACCCCTCTCGGAAAACCGTGCGAGCGCCTGCCTATTCTCAGGAGAAAGTGGGTTTTCAAGTAGGGTAGACATGTGGCAGGCCGCCGCGCTTGGCAAGATTGTACAGCTTGGCGAACAAGGCGATTACAAGTGATCAAAATTCGTGGTCGGAGCGCAAACAACGCACACGGATTGGTCGCGGGGCAGGGAATCACGCAAGGACGACTTGGAGCTTCGATTGAAGCCTACATTGCGGCCTTGTCCGAAAAACTTAAGTGCGAAGCTTCCGATCTACTGCAATGGGCCGGATTCCGGCAGCGGCACATGCACGTCAGGGCCCGGGCAGGGGTAGGCTGTTTCCTCGCCGCAGATGCCGTTGGTCAGATAGCTCGGCAGTTCAGGCGTGGTGTCCATTTGAAACGAAACGATGCCCATGCAGATGGCGTAGAGCACGTAGCTCACGTTGAAGACGGCCGCGATGGCGGCGAAGCGCAGGAAATTGCGGCGAATTGGCGAGCTGATGTTCTCGTTGCCCACTTCCACAAAGGACTGCCCCTTGTCGTTTCGGAAATACCAGAGACAGGTCGCCATGGTGAGTACACCACCCCAGAAGATGCTGTTGTAGAGCGGGAATTGATACCACTCGCCGCCAAAGAGCGACCATGAATGCACCGTGCCGCTGAATACGTACAACCCCATGCGCACCCAGGCGCCTTCAATAATCAGGTCGGTGGTGAAGCCGCCAAGAAAACAGACACCGACCAACCCGAGAGTCGAGATGCCCGGCCAGTGCGCCTTGGCCTTGCGCATGGTCCATGCCATGAACCAGCATTGCAGGGGAATGATCGACATGTAGGCGCCCGCGTTGAATATGAGCGGCTCGGCGATCAGGTTGCCGTTCGGCATGACCCAGCCTGGAATGAAGTTCGCCCAGGACCCGAAATTGATCATGTGCGAGTTGTATGTGTAGACAAGGCGAAAGTAGTTGGCGAGCGGGTCCACCCAGAGGGCGGTGATCCATGCAAGCACAAACAGGAGCGCAATCGTGACCCGGCCTTCGCGCTGGCAGGTGCGCACCGCGTAGGTGATCACGCCGACCGCCAGCAGCACATTGGAGAACTGGAAGAACACGGCGAGAAACGCGGTGTAGCCCGGCATCACGTCGGTGCCCGGATTGGAGGGCACGAAGTCTTCGGACATGATCCAACTGCCGTAGATGTATATCTGCAGCAGGAGAAAAATGATGCCGATGGTGGACCAGATGTAGATAGGCTCGGTGCGCCCGCCTTCAATCGGCAGGGGCGCGGCGGCGGCTGATGCGATGGCCATGTGTGCTTCCTTGTTCCTATAAGTTGCTGAATTGGCGCGAATTAGGTATACGCATTAC
>CAZNYE010000128.1:0-2536 GCA_964577185.1 uncultured Pseudomonadales bacterium
CAGGTGATCTTGTCGACGCACACCAGCATCGATTTGCCAGATTCCCAGCGTTTAGCGCAGTGCTGTACAAAGTCACTTGCGATCTGGTCGAGCCGTTTGTCTGCCGTGATGACCTCGTAGTCCTTGCCTAGCAGCTTCTCAAGCAGCGCTTTCTGGTCTGGGTCGAGTTCCGCCTCTTCGACCCTTTCCGCGATGCGTTCATTCAAGTCTGTCCGCGCAACACCGAGCTTTTCACCACGATTCTCATAGACCAGCTTGACGGTGGCGCCGTCGATTTCTGAGCGCTTGAAGTCGTAGCGTGAGACATAGTCGCCGAAGATGCGTTTGGTGATTTCATCATCTTTCAAGAGTGGCGTACCTGTGAACCCGATGAATGCTGCGTTCGGCAATGCAACGCGCATGTTGCGCGCGAGTCGCCCGGCTTGCGTGCGATGGGCCTCATCCGAGATCACGATGATGTCGTCACGTTCGCTATAAGGTTCCTTCGGGCGCACATCCTGATTGAATTTGTGAATCAAGCTGAAGAGGTAGCGGTGATTCTCTTGGAGGCGTTTCTTGAGGTCCTCGCCTGATTTCGCCCGAGGGGTCGTATTGTCTGCGATGCCACAGCCAATGAAGGTCTTGTAGATCTGGTCGTCTAGGTCGGTGCGATCAGTCATCAGCACGAACGTGAAATTTCCTTTGAGCTTACGCCGCGTCTTTTCGGCGAAGAACGCTATGGAGTACGACTTGCCGCTGCCTTGGGTGTGCCAGAAGACACCAATGCGGCCGAGGTCGGGATGCGCTCTCTCGACGATGGGTAGACTGCGGTTCGCTACGTATGGTGCGTTCTCGTCAGCAACCTTTCTCTGCGGTCGCAGGCTATCTTCGCGCACTGGATACTCAACTGGCATTTCCACCACTCTGGAGCGAAGCCGCCGCTCGGGTGGAATCTCGACCTTGAGCGCCTGTTGCTTTTCCACTGCGTCAACGGCTCGATTCACGCCAAGCACCTGATGGTTTTTGGCGATGACCTTGCGAGTGGATCCTGGCTTGCTGTCATCGAACAGGATGAAATTTTCAAAGATGTCGAGCAGTCGGTCATGCGCGAGCATTCCATTCAAGAGCGTCTCGGCTTCAAGGCTGCCTTGGTCAGCTTCATCAAGCCGCTTCCATTCGGCGAAGTGTTCCCATCCGCCGGTGATTGATCCATAACGTGCACGGTCTCCATTCGAGACGACCAGAAATACGTTGTGATGGAATGCGTGCGCGATGACAGCTTCGTCCATGTAATCGCGGAGGTTTTTGTCGAATCCTTCGCGGATATTCTTGTAGACGGCCTTGAGTTCTATGAAGACGAGAGGCAGCCCATTCACGAAGCACAGGCTTGCTGTTGAGTTATACCAAAAAACCCTACAGATGCCCGACTCGTCATCAGAACAGAGTCTTTGGGTAGGAGTTTTGCCGATGAGCCTCGAAGTCCAGCTTCAGTAATCTTTCTCTCGCTATCCAGAAGCGCCAAGCAAGGGTTTCGAGTGACATCAGTTGGTGTATACCAGGGAACATCTCCGTTGATCCAGTACTCAGTTATGGAAGTTGATGGTGTACCACCGCCCACCGCTTGGCAAACCTCTCAAGCTCATGGGTCTCAAAGCGCATCTCTCGTAGGTCGTCCAATTGGAATTCACCCCATTGCACGTTTACATTTGCCAGATATGGCAACAATTCACCGCGATTCTTCCTTTGGTCGAGCATTTTTCCGAGACGAAAGTCTGCCACCTCGGAAAGCGGCTTCAGCGGATAGTTCATGTGTCGGCTGCCAATCTTCCTCGCGCCGTACGCCGGTACTTCTGGTTTCGTGCCGTCGGCGATTTCGGGTTGGTCATTTCAATCAAGCCGGCTTCAAGCGCAGGTCGAATATAATTGTTGCGAAATGTTGGGCGGTGTGAGAGGCCCAGTGCTGTCATGAGACCTGCCGCAGACTTGGGACCGCTTCGCAGTTCAACAAGAAGCCGGGCTACTTGGTCGGTTAGATAGTCGCTTTCTTGGTCGGTCGCGACGAGGTCCAACATGGCTTCCAAGACCGCCTCCAGCATGTAGCTGATAAACGGAGTGCTTTCGCCAATCGCGGAACTCTCCCGGATTGCCTTGTAGTAGTCGCTTTGTCGTGCGTACACGAGGCTTTCCACAGGCACATCTGCAAACAAGCGTTTCCATCGCGCCAATATTACGGTCTGCCAAAGCCGTCCCATGCGACCGTTTCCATCCTCGAACGGGTGAATGAACTCGAATTCGTAGTGAAAGACCGAGCTTGCGATGAGCGCATGCTCCTGCGTGCCTTCCAACCAGGACAGCAGGTTCGACATCAAGAGAGGCACGCGGCTTGCCGGCGGCGCGACGTGATGAATCTCGCCTCCACCGCCCACACCAACCCCGCTGAGCCGATAGTGACCGGGCGCATCGAGCAATCCGAGCATCAACATCTCGTGCGCTTTAAGTAGGTCTTCCTTGCTTGCCGGATTCCACTGCGAGAGTTGGTCATAGACTTTGATGGCGT
>CAZNYE010000129.1:0-2706 GCA_964577185.1 uncultured Pseudomonadales bacterium
TCCTCCCGCCTCACCAATGAACTCCTGTTCGGCAAGCTCTTCCTGCAGCCCCGCGACGCGCGCCTGCATTCCGCTGAGTTGTTTGAAAATTTCTGTTGGATTCATCTGTTGTTCACACCTACAAGTTCAATGGATTCTGGATCTATGGTGGCCCGAAACTCATCGATCAAGAATCGAACGAATGGGTCCGATTCGATCAGCACGCGAGCCTTGGAAGCGCTTGCTTGCTCAACACGCCGGGCTCTTTGCGCAGGAGTTTCTTCCTGCGGCTCCGCATAGCTGACTTTCAGTTCGAGATTGCTGTTCATTGCGGCTTTTAGCGCTTCGCTTAGCTTGTGAATTGAGTCCCGTTCAACACTGGGGGCGTACTGCTCCTCCACGCCAAGGCACAGCCTGCTCCCGTCCCAGCTCACGCACCACGCATGGCGCGCGAGTTGAATCACCAGGGGATCTGCCTGCAATGATGCCACGATGGCGTGCCAATCGAGCGGCTCGATGTTCACTTGTTGATGAGCCGCATCTTCAGCGCCACCAAGCTCGGCCACAGATTCGAGTTGTTCCGACTTGGCGGGCAACTGATTCTCGCTCGTCCTCAACGATGCTTGTGAAGTCATTGTTTGGTCTTCGAGGCCTAGCGTGTCCGCTTGCGCACGCACGGGAGTTTGCGCTGAGGGTGGCGAGGAAACAGGCGGAGGTGAGTCCGCTTGCGTGCGAACCGGAGTTTGACGACCACCCAACGACCCGTCGGTCGGTTGAAACGCCAGCAAACGAAGCATCGCCATTTCAAAGCCGCAGCGGGGATCTGGAGCGAGTGGCAGGTCGCGTGCCGCCATGATGGCAATCTGATAGGCAAGTTGCAGACTCGTCGGATCCCAGGCAGCTAGCCGGGCTGTGCCCGGCGAGCCGCGCACGCCTCCCAACGCCTGATTGACGGCCGCCTGGTGAATGATCAGCGTCATTTGCTCAAGCACATCCGCAAAATCCACCCCGAGTTCCGACAATCCTTCGATCGCCTGCATGGTGGCGGCGGCATCCTGGTCCACCAGCGCGGTGACGAGCGCATCGAGACTTTCGTGCCTCACAGCACCGAGCATCCCGAACACATCCTGCTCACTGAGTTTTCCATTGCAATAGGAAATTGCCTGGTCTGCAAGTGAGAGGGCATCCCGCATGCTCCCATGACCGGCACGCGCGAGTGCCTCCACAGATCCTCTATCAAACGCCACGCCGTCGGCCTCAAGCACCTGTTCCAGATAAGGCGAAATGCGTTCTGGAAGAAGATTCTTCAGCTGCAATTGCAGGCATCTGGAAAGCACAGTCACGGGAACTTTCTTGGCATCCGTGGTGGCGAGCAGGAATCGCACATGATCCGGTGGTTCCTCCAAGGTTTTCAATAGCGCGTTAAAGCTCGATTGCGAGAGCATGTGTACTTCGTCGATGAGATACACCTTGTAGCGACCATGCGCTGGGGCGTAGGGAACATTTTCGAGAAGCTCCCTCGTTTGTTCGACACGCGTGCGCGAAGCCGCGTCGACTTCGACCAAATCCGGAAAACGCCCTTCGGAGATTTCCTGGCAACTGGTGCACTCTTGGCAAGGGGAAGCGGAGATACCTTGCTCGCAGTTCATGCACTTGGCAAGAATCCGCGCTATGGTAGTCTTGCCAACGCCACGCGTTCCGGTGAAGAGATAGGCATGATGAAGACGACCATGATCAAGCGCGTGGCGCAGCACACGCACAACATGCTCCTGCCCGATCAGCTCATCAAAACTACGCGGCCGTAATCGACGAGCCAATACCTCATACTTCATGAGCAGTTCTCATTCTGGCGACTGAACTCGGTCTTCGGTGATTCACAGCCGTCTTCTCGACTCGAAACGTGCCAATTCAATTGCCCAAAGGTCTCCCCGAACCAGGTCAGGCGCCAGAATGAGAATTGCTGGTACATCATAGACCCTATTGTATGAGCTTCACATCGGACTTTGTGATCATTGGTCACCGCGGTGCCGCCGGATTGGCTCCAGAAAACACGATCGCTGGATTCGAACTCGCGCAGGATTTAGGCGTCGATGCGGTTGAATTCGATGTTCGCATGGTGGATACGCACCTGGCTGTGTTCCATGATTCAACACTTGATCGCACGACCAACGGATTTGGAAGCCTTCATGATCTGACATGGCCGCAGCTCAGGCGCCTCGATGCGGGCCGGGGACAGCGAGTTCCTGAACTCTCTGAAGTCCTCGAATGCTTGCATGCGAGCACAGGCATCAACATCGAACTCAAAGGTCTCTGTACGGGCGCTCCCTGTGCCGAATTCCTGCGCTCGGGATCCCTTGATCAGGAGGTCATCGTTTCTTCATTTCATACTCAAGAACTTCATGAGTTTCGCGAAGAATTTGGAGGTCGCTTGGATGACGTACAAGTGGGCCTGTTGGTATCCGAAATCCGACCAACCGCCCTGCAAGAAGCGTCCGCGATCGAAGCTTGGTCAATACATGTGCACGACTCAATTGCGACACCCTCCCATGTAACAGAGATCATGAATGCTGGGTTCCAAGTATTTGTATACACGGTAAATGACCCAGAGAGGGCACGGCAGATCCACGCCATGGGGGCGCGTGGTATCTTCACGGACCTCCCAGACCGCATGCTTCAATCGCGAGGTTGATCGAAGATCGAAAACTACTGGGGTCTTCTCCCTGAAAT
>CAZNYE010000130.1:0-2391 GCA_964577185.1 uncultured Pseudomonadales bacterium
CACCACCGCTTGACCCTCGGCGCTGCCGCCCGCAATCAGCAGCTTGAGCTGGTTGAACACCAGATCCGCACCGGTGCGCACATTGCGGTTGCGTGAGCGCAGCGGAGACGCATCCAAGCGATGCCAATAGCCGGAGTGAGCACTCAACGGAGAGCGCCGGTGTTCGGCGACCGCCTGCTCGCCGAATACAACACTCTTAGCATCTACCAGCGCAAAGCCTGGCGCTTGAAATTTAAGTTCCGGACCGCGATACAGCGACAATTCCCAGTCATTCAGGTCGAGAACCCAGAGCGCTGTCATTCTCGAACCGTCATGTGGCGAATGAGCCGCTCGTCGCAGTAGCGTTGTGCGTCGAGTACCAGGCGTTCCTGTACGAGTTGTAGCTGGTAGACAAAGAACATGACCAGGATACTGATCAGCAGGGCGATAAAGGTTGAATTGAACGCCACACCCAGTGATGCGGTGACACCGGCGATATCGCCCTCGACCGCCTTATAGGCCTGTCCAAGTGCATCGCCGATGCCTCGCACCGTGCCGATGAATCCGATCGAGGGAATCGCCCAGGCGATGTAGCGCACCATGGCGAGTTCGCTATCAAGTCGCTCGGCCTCACTCTCGCACACCGAACGCACTGACTCGGATACGTCTTGAATGTTTCGCGTCGACGCGAAGCGGCTTAAGGCCGCCATGAGTGCGCGCGTTAGCAAAGCATCGCTTTGTCGTCCGGGCAGGGCTTCGAGTGGGCGCAAGAATTTTCGCGAATCGGACGGAAGAATGCTGACACCTTCGACCACGCCGATCAGGTCCTGACCCAAGAGGACGCGCTCCGCTATGGCGGTTCTGGCCTTGTACCCCATGATCGCAAAGGACCAGAACATGAGGATAAAGCAGGCTTCCTGTTCAAAATCACGCAGGATCACGTAAATGGACCTTGGTGTGTCCATCAACTGGCCGGCAGCGGCCATGGCGGCCTGGGTCTCGAGTATGGCATCGGCGTTCGGCCGGATGATCACTACGTAGACCAAGTGAATCACGAGTGCGCAAATGAGAAGCGCGCTCGCTTGAAAGATGAGTTCTGTGTTTGTGCTGAGTTTCATATGTCTATCGGGAAGTCGACTGCCAGATCCTCGGAGATCATCTCAGAGGGGATAATGTCCTCGACCAAGGAGGGATCCTCAATCTCTTCAGTTTCCTCCACCTCCTCTTCCTCTTGGGTGTCGTTCCCGTTCTGCGACCTTTCCTCCTGCTGCGTGGCCGTTTGCGTCGGGGAGTCGGGTGGCTCGGTTTGCTGCGCGAGTATCGCGATTGGTAGCAAGAGCCCAATGACGAGCAAGCCGCGTAGCAGAACGGAGGCGCTCATCGCGGGCCGGATATGTCCGCACCCTGTAGGATTTGCGCTATCTGTGCGCCCGGGCCGATTCTCGCTACGGGCATCAAAAACATGCTGTTTCGACACAGCAATTCTCATTTTGGCGTCTGACATCATTACTCGGCGCACGAAAATCCCTGATTTCGTCGCAAACCGCATCGGTTCAACTGTCCGACCTGTTGTTCCTCTGAAGTCAGACGCCAAAATGAAAACCGCTCTTCCCAACATGGCTATTCCACGTACTTGGCGATGCGAAAGCCAAGGTCGGCTCGGCCTTCGACGCCGTAATCTCTATATGAAAGTCGTAGATCGCTCACTGACCCGTGCATCCAGCTAGAGCCTCGTATGACATGGTACTCGCCCTCGGGGGGTCCGGTCGCATCTGGCGGTTGTTCCGCGGCGGGTGTCTGTTCATAAAAGTCCTGTACCCATTCTGCGACATTGCCGCCCATATCAAAAAGCGCATGCTGGTTTTGCGCGAAGCTGGCTACGGGTGCGCTGACGATATGGTTATCGTTATAGCCGAAGATGACCCGGCTGACCACATAGGTGGCCGAGGTATCGGCATAGTTGCCATGACGTTCGGGAGGTCTTGGTGTGTTTCCCCATGGCGTTTTCAGCAGAGCCTCATTCTTTCCCACATAGCGTGCCGCCCAGGCCCACTCGGCTTCGGTCGGAAGTCGGTACCCTGATTGGCTGATATCCCAGCCTTCAACATTCGCGCCTCGGATGTTATATACGGGCGTCAATCCATCCTGCTCGGAAAGCCAGTTGCAGTAGCGCGCGGCCTCGTCCCAACGAATGCCAACCGCCGGTTGCCGGTCGCCATCGAGCGAATGACCGGCATGGCTTCCTGACCTGTGTCCGGGCGCAAAAGCGCGGAACTCGGCATTGGTCACTTCGGTGGTCGCAAGGTAAAACTCGCGAACCAGCGGCACTGTCCGCAGGACTTCGTTGGCCCTGCGGCCCGCTTCTCGTCGTGAAGCCCCCAGTTCGATGACTGTCGGCGTCAAGAGCACCAG
>CAZNYE010000131.1:0-3203 GCA_964577185.1 uncultured Pseudomonadales bacterium
GTGCTGAGCAGTCAAGAGGCGATGAGCGGCTTTAGTCTTCAAGGGAATGTCGGCGGATCGTCCTCCGGTGTTACGATGTTCGCCCTCGGGTCAGCTTCGCCGAGAATGAGGCCGTAACCCGTGAACTCCAGGTCAGAGTAATCTTAAGCCTCTCCCCGTCGCGGCACCATGAGGCGGAAATCTATGCCAAGCGATGATGCTGCGGCTTCAAGACGGTCTTCAAGCGGTACTTCAAACAGCACATGCTCATTCGCCGGGCAACTCAACCAGACACTCTCCTCCATTTCTTTCTCCAATTGTCCGGGACCCCATCCCGAATAGCCGAGCGCGACTAGGTACTTAAGAGGTCCTGCCGACTCACCAATCGCGTCGAGTATGGAGCGGGAAGTCGTGAGCGATAGGCCGTCGGACACCTTCATGCTCTCTTCGAGAACGACCTCATTTGAATGCAAGACGAATCCACGTGCCTTTTCCACCGGCCCCCCCTCAAGCACATAGATTCCCTCGTCCATGTGAGGGGTCTGTCCGTTCTGGCGCAAGAGCTCGGCCACCGGGAGGTTGGTGGGGCGATTCACCATGATGCCCATGGCGCCGCGCGGCGAATGTTCGCAGACATAGGTGAGTGTGTTCCCAAAGTAGCTCCCCGCTTGGCTCGGCATGGCCAGTAGGAAGTGATTGCTGAGGGAGATATCGGAACTCATCTAAGGCCCAATATACTCTTTCCCGCTCGATTTTTGTATGCGAACACTTGCGAAATTTTCTATGCTCGCTCAAGCTGTCCGAATCCAAGGAAACACCAATACGGGTGGGGCACCAATATGTTCATCGCTATGAATCGATTCAAGATCACGCTGGGGTTCGAGGAGGGATTTGAGCGGGTTTGGCGCGAACGCGAGTCATTTCTGTCAGAGGTGCCTGGATTTAAGTCATTCTCGCTGCTCAAGGGCGCAAAAAGAGAAGATCACGTCCTGTACGCCTCGCACAGCATGTGGGAATCACGACAAGCCTTTGAAGCCTGGACCGAGTCCGAGAACTTTCGCAAGGCGCATGCACAAACCAGCGCACCCAAGGGCACCTACCTTGGGCATCCCGACCTCGAACTGTTTGAGGCTGTGCTCTAGGACGTGAGGATGGCGGCTAGCATGCCCATCAGGCTGGCGAAGGTGACGAGGGCGAAGCCTAGCAGATAGCTCAGCAGGCTGCGTTTCAGGTCGTCGATGGTGTTCTTTTGTTCGGCGAGGCTCTTGTTCACCTCGCCGAACTGCTTGTTCACTTCGCCGAACTTATCGTTCACCTCGGCGAACTTCCTGTTCACTTCGGCGAATTTATTGTTCACCTCGGTGAAGTTCTTGTTCACCTCGACGAGGTCCTCCTTCCACTCGCGGCGCAGTTCGCGGCGCAGTTTTTCCAAGCGGTCGTCGAGGACTTGTGGGGTGACGGCGAAGGTCTTCATGGCCAGTGCGACGGACTGGATGAAGGCATCCGATTCATCCCTTGTGAAGTTGGCGCTTTCGAGGGTTTCGGACATCTTGTGGATGGTTTCGGCTTCGGCGTGCATGAGTATACCCCTGTTTGGAGAGTAAGTTGAATAGGGGTATCTAACACGATTCTTTGGAACTGCGTTTGAGACATCGGCTCGGGTTCTTGTGCGAGATGTATTTTTTTGGTGTGAGCATTTGACCATGCAAGGACATGCTGAGTGGCATTCCCGCCCGCTTCCAATGACTCGAATGTCGGTTCGATGAAGGAGAGGCTTACAGCCTCCCGATTCGCAACAATCTGCCAGTAAGAATCAAGCTCTCAAAAGCGAATGCCTCGATGAGCAGCACAGCAAATGTCTCGACCACCATGCACATCACAATCGCGGCCGCTCTATCCAACCAGGCATCACTGTGGCGCCGGTCAGGTCTATGGGGTTTGAGTGCTCAAGGTATCCGGGCTCGATGGCGGTGACCCTGTCTCCCTCGATCACAATGCTCTGTTCATGGAAGACTTTGCCGCTGTTGACATCAATGAGCTTGCCCGCGTGGATCACTTGGGTCTGGGCCTCTTCGCTTATCGCTAGCGGAGTGAGAAGCAATGCGCAGAGCAGGGAGATTCGAACAAGGTGGAGGCGCTTACTTAGGGGCTTGATGCATCTTCGCTGAGTCTTGTGTGCTTCAATCACGCATCGTGGCGCTTTGCGCGCCAAGTTCATTCTGAACAATGTCGCTGTGCAGCAATCAAACGCTTCAATTGTCAAAGGCTCACAACTTGAGCAGCTGGCCTGGCCCTTGTTCTTTCATTGAGTTCTACCAGTTGGCCGACAACTCGATCTCGATGCCGTGCTCAGCACTCGCGCCAGCGTTCTCGCGCCGCCGAAGACGAATGCCGAAGCGCACGTCCGGTACTCCCGTAAGCACCGGCTCGAATTCCCATTCGATCACGCGTTCCAGCGTATCCGCGCCCAACCGGATACCCACTGCGGGCACCCCGGCGAAGCGTCCCTTCAGCACCGAAAGCGCGGGCAGCCCGTAAAGCGCCTCGGCCTCCAGTCCGCCCTGGCTGAAACCGCCCGTGGAAAGTCTCTCAGCGTCGGTCGCGAAGAATGCGTCGAGACCGCGCGCGCTGCTGTCGCCGGACTGTTGGCGTAAACGGGCCGAGAAGCCCTCCTTCAATGACGGATCGCGGTCGTACCCGAGTTCGAGGGAGTATCCGCTCTCCCTGCGTCCGCTTGCTTCGTGAGTGAGGAGCGTGCGGCCCTCTAGGTTGACCCGAAGCCCGGTGGAGGCGGGCAGATCCCAGGCCAGACTGCTACCGATCTCGACACCGTATCCGACACCGCCATCGCCGCCGTCGTGACGCGCGGTGGCGGTCAGTTTTGGTTCGAGGCGCCCGAGCAGTTCGGCTTCGAACGCCCACTCGCTCTCTATGCCCGCGCGCAGTCGGGTCACGTCGGCGAGCGATGCGGCGAGTCCCGCTGTGCGCTCCGACGTGGTGCGAGTCCACAGCGCGTCGGAAACAAGCGCGAAGGTCGGTGCGCCGCCGCTGCGGGCCGCGCTGCCAAGCTCGCTGCGCAGACCCGCGGCGGCCATGGACCAGCCGAGCGGAGACCGGATCGGAGCCTGATCCAGAGGGGTCAACAACATCTCGCCCCTGCCGAGGCCTGCGACTCCCCAGGCGCTCATCCGCTCCGAGATCCGCCACGCGGCCCAGGACGACAC
>CAZNYE010000132.1:0-1924 GCA_964577185.1 uncultured Pseudomonadales bacterium
CGCTTGCACCGCTCCCTCAATTGTCATGCCATGGTCATCGAGGAGTTCGCGGATTCGTCGAGCCTTGATAACATCTTCTCTCCGATAGTAGCGACGATTCTGACGTCTACCCACCTGTGCCAATCCCGGCACCTTGCGCTCCCAGTAACGCAGCCGGTGCGCAGGCACCCCGCATAGGTGGCTCACTTCCCCTATGGTGAAGTACAGCTTGTTGGGAATGGGTTCGAGCTCGACTTGTGCCGGGGAAGAGTTCGCATCCTCTGGGAGCGAATCCGACACCTCCCCCAATCCCCCGGCTACTCGCCAGAGTATTGAAGCCGATTGCGGCGCACGCGATTGCGAAGCTTCCTGCCGGGTTTAAAGGTCACAACCCGGCGCGCCGTGATGGTGGTTGGAACACCGGTCTTTGGATTTCGTCCTATGCGCGCGCGTTTGCTCCACAACACGAAATTTCCAAACCCGGACAATTTCACAATTTCGTGATTCTCCAGAGTCTTGGCGATCTCCTCAAAAAAGTTTTCCGCCAATCGACGAGCCTCAAGCTTGCTAAAGCCCAGGTCCATGTGCAGACGATTCACAATTTCCGCTTTTGTCAGCGTTGTTTCTTCTTTCACCGAACTAGATATCCTCAGTCATTTGAGTCGTTTGTTAGATTCCTAGGCCTAGCCCGTGCGGCTGTTGATTCCCTTGAGCAAATTGCCATCTTATGTACGAATCGAGGCATGGGGTCAAATTCCACGAAGATTTGCGTCAAACCGAACCCTCAGAGCATCGATAATCAATTCAACACGTTGGGAGACTTCCTCATCTTTGAGTGTTCGCCCACGAGTTTGAAATATTAATCGAATCGCAACGCTTTTGTCACTCTCTTGTATGCCGGGTCCCTCATAGACATCGAACACACCAAGGTCTGACAAGAGTTCATCGCTCGTATCGCGGATGGCCTTCTCGATTTCGCCGACCGCTATATCACGATTGACAACCACGGCGAGGTCACGCCGCATACGCGGAAATCGTGACGGCTCGATGAATTTTCCCTGCTCGCGCCGTGAAATCGCGCTGACATCAAGTTCAAAGAAACACACCTGATGGTCAATCTCGATTGCACGCGCACGATCAGGATGGAGCTCGCCCACCACTCCGGCTTCCCGATTGTCCAAAACGAGGGTCGCGCCTCGCCCAGGGTGGCAGAGGGGATCCGCGCTGCGTCGCCAGCTCGCGCCCGCTGACACACCGCAGTAGCCCAAGAGACGCTCCACATCGCCTTTCACGTCGAAAAAATCAACATCGCGATTGGATTGATCCCAAGACTCGGGCCACAAGCCTCCACAATGTACGCCCGCGATGCGAAGCGGCTGGCTCTCCAAGTCGGCATCGCGAGCCAGGAACACCCTCCCCGTTTCAAACAGGCGTGCCCTTGCCTGCTGTCGCGAAATATTGCTCGATAAGCAGCGCAAAAGCCCGGGGATCAAGCTACTGCGCATGACCGCCTGATCGCTCGACATGGGATTAAGCAATTCTACGGCACCGTCAGCTTGGCCAAGGTCCGCCACCAGACTCTGAGGCAGGAAGCTGTAACTGATGACTTCCCGGTAGCCTTGCGCCGCGATGAACTCGCGCAAACTTCGGGATTCGCGCACCAATCGCGGAACGGAGCGGATGCCGTCGAAGGACACCTCAGGTACCTGTTCAAATCCGTGCAGTCGCGCCACTTCTTCGACCAAGTCCGCCTCTCCCTCTATGTCGAACCGGTGGGAAGGCACGGTCGCCATCCAGGTCTCGTCTGTCTCTGGCTTCAACTCGAACCCCAGGCGCTCCAGACTCTGTTCAATAAAACTAGCGTCAATTTCTTGACCAATAAGCCTTTTCACCTGCGAACGCCGCAAAGTCAATCGTGAGCTTCGCGGTAAGTCCTGTTCGGACA
>CAZNYE010000133.1:0-1561 GCA_964577185.1 uncultured Pseudomonadales bacterium
CAAGGGAACAACTTGCCAAGATTGCCCAGCAATACTCCGCTCTCAACGTCAGACGCATCGTCGCGCTACGTGGAGACAAGCCGGAAGGCTATCAACCGAAAGTGGGGGAATACACATCTTCTTGGGAGCTCGTGGCCGGATTCAAGGAGATTGCAGACTTTGAGATAGCCGTGGGCTGCTATCCCGAGGGACATCCGGACGATACGAGTAGGGAGGATAGATTCACCTATCTAGAAAAGAAAGTCGATGCGGGCGCGGATTTCGCTATCAGCCAGATGTTCTTCGTCACCGAGAATTTTCTTGATTACCGCGAGGAATGCGCGCGCAGACGTATTCCCATCCCAGTGAGACCGGGCATCATGCCTATTCACAATGCCCGACAAGTGCTCGGTTTCGGTGCCAAGTGCGGGGCGGTCATCACCCCCGGCCTGCGAGCCGGGTTTGAAAACAAGACCCCGGAGGAGTGCTTCGCAGTCGCTCGCGACCTGGTATGCGAACAAGTGACGAGGCTCGCGCGCGAGGGGGTGGACCACGTGCATATCTACACCCTTGACCGGCATGAACTGGCCACGGAGATCTGCGCTGCGCTTATCGGCGTGTATGCCAGCGAACCCAAGCGAGCACAAGGGGCCTAAGAAACTTAGTGGATCCACGCGCCGCACGCATTGAATGGCTTGAGTCCACGCTTCGTCAGCGGATCATCCTCTTCGACGGCGCTTTCGCCACGCTCGCGCAAAAGCTGGGGCTCTCGGAATCGGATTTTCGCGGAACCGACTTCAAGGATGTCGAACAGGACCTTTCCGGCAACATAGACGTTCTCAACCTCACCCAACCAGCCCTAGTTGGAGAGATACACGGCAAGTATTTCGCGGCTGGCGCGGATATCGTCAAGACAAACAGCTTTACGGCAAATGCACCTTCGCAGGCCGATTTCGGGCTAGAAGCTCTGGTTCTGCAAATCAATATTGCAGCTGCAAGAATCGCGCGCCAAGTCGCGGACGAGTGGCACAAGAGAACTGGCGTTCCGAAGCTGGTGGCAGGAAGCATGGGGCCAACCAACCGCACGCTCTCGCTCTCGCCCAAGGTCGAAGACCCCGGCTACCGGGCGGTGAGTTTTGAAGAACTCGAGTCCACCTATCTTGAGGCGGCACGCGGCTTATGGCAGGGGGGCGCGGATATCTTGCTGCTCGAGACCATTTTCGACACCCTCAATGCGAAGGCGGCCTTGAGCGCGGTTGCCACCCTCAGCCGAGAAGCAGGCAGTCATATTCCAGTGATCGTCTCGGGCACCATTACCGACCAGTCTGGGCGAACCCTTTCGGGGCAAACACTTGAGGCATTCTTTCACTCCGTTCGTCATTCCAATCCCTTCGCGGTTGGTCTGAATTGCGCGCTCGGTGCGAAACAGCTTAACGGACACATCCGCGAACTCGCACACATAGCCGACACGCGCATTAGCCTGCATCCAAACGCTGGACTACCCAATCAGTTTGGCGAGTACGACGAAACGCCGGAATCCACGGCAACCCTTCTCGGAGAAATTGCCGACGACGGCATAGTG
>CAZNYE010000134.1:0-7896 GCA_964577185.1 uncultured Pseudomonadales bacterium
TGCTAGCACAGAGCGAGGATTTCCCCAAAGATGCGTGGTAACATTATGGGTCCGCACATACTCTGGTAGGCATATGAATATGCATTCATTGCGCACGACCGGATCGACACTACATGATCGGACATGGGCGACCTTGATGCGAGGGATGCCTTTATTTCTTTTGGGGAGAAAATCAATGAACCAGCCATTCTATGGATGCCTTCAACGGGCGTTCTTCGTCGTTCTCTTCTCTTTGGGAGTCGGAACGCTTGCATGGGCGCAATCCGCGCCTTCGGTTCAGGGAGCCGTTACCGACGCGCAATCCGGTGAGTATTTGCCGGGTGCTGAGGTCGAACTCAAGGACACACCCTATCGAAGTCGCTCCAATCATGATGGCAGATATCGGCTTGACGAGGTGCCCGCCGGAGACTATGTGCTGCTCGTGTCCTATGTAGGATTTGACAGTTTTGAGACAGATGTGTCTGTAACCGACTCGGGCACGGTCATCCTGCCGATCAATCTTGATCGCGTGTATCGCGTCGTTGAAGATTTGGTGGTGCAGGGATTCAGGTTTGGGCAGAGCAAGGCGCTCAATGACCAAAAGGAAGCCCCCAATATCAAGAGCATCCTGTCTGAAGAGCAAATCAGGGCGTTTCCCGATCTCAACACGGCGGAAGTGCTACAACGAGTCAGCGGTGTGAGTATTCAGCGCGACATGGGCGAGGGCAGGTTTGTGGCTTTGCGTGGCACTCCGTCGGTGATGACCAATGTGACGGTGAATGGGCAGCAGGTGGCCTACTCGAATTCCGAGAACCGTGCGGTTGAGCTTGATGTCATCTCGGCGGCGCAGCTCACAGGTATCGAAGTCACCAAGGTGATCACGCCAGATATGGATGCGGACTCGGTCGGTGGGTCCATTAATCTGAAGACGCGCAGCGCATTCGAGCGCAAGGAGCAACTTTTCAAGACAACCATTGGATTTGGCGAAAACTCAATTTCAGACGGTACGCACTCACGGGCGTCATTGGACTACGCCAACGTGTTTGGCGCCGACCAGAATGTTGGCCTGTCGATAGGTCTCAACTACGCCAGTACCGCCGTCGAGCGTCACGGCAACGAACAGAAATGGGGGAGCGAGGATAGGGTCGATGGCGTTGAGATCCCCTATGCCCTCACAAACTCCGAGGTGCTCTTCTCCGCCAACGAGCGAGACCGCTTCGGCGTGAATTCGCGCCTTGAGCTCCGCTTGAACGACAACCATCAGATGTACGTCAGCGCGGTCTATAACTTTCGCGAAGATGATCAGGATCGTCAGATCACCCGTGTTCGCTGGGACAAGGGCAGCTACGTCAACCGGACACAGGTCGAGGGATTGCGCATCCTGAAATCTCTGCATGATCGCCTGGAAGAACAGAAGATCACAACCTATTCGATTGGCGGGGACCACCAGCTAGGGTTCGCGCGTGTCGATTTCAGTGTCTCTCAGAGTTCCGCCTACACCAAGAAGCCGGAAGGCCAGCTTAAGCCGGAATTTCAGGCCAAGGGACTCGACCTCAATATCCTCAATATAGATAGCAATTCACCGAGCTGGGACTCTTCGCGCGAGGATATACACGTTGGAAGTATCTTTGAGTTCGATGGCGTGGACGTGAAGTATGAGAACACCACCAGCGATATTGATTCCGCCGCCGTGAATGTAACGATTCCCATGCTCTTGGGCAGTGATTCGGGACAGGTCAAGGTGGGTGCCAAGGTGCGCACGCTGCAGAAGGAGCGCGCGGATCTGCGTTCGAAGTGGAAATGGAAAGGTGATGATCTGACGGTGGCCCACTTTGAAAGTGGCGGCACGAGAACATTGGAGAGTGGCTATAACCTTGGCAGAGAATATGATCGAGATGCTTTTCGCAATTTCTTCTTCTCCAATCAAGGCCCCAACGGATTCGTGGAAGCGGTGCGCAATGACGTAAATCTTGGTGAGCCCTACAACGCTGAAGAGGATGTCACGGGAGTCTATGCCATGACGACACAAAACTACGGCGACCTCCTAGTGCTTGCCGGAGTGCGCGCCGAATTCAACAAGCAGGACTATACGGGTTCGAACCTAGTGGTGAGTGACGACGGCATCGTCAGCCACAATCATGACAATGTCAGCCGAGACTTTGATGAACTCTTTCCGAACCTGCAATTCCGCTACCGGTTGAATGAAGAGACCAACCTCCGCGCCGCCTATACGAGAAGCATGGCGCGTCCCAATTTCTGGCAGGCCATGCCCTATGCCTACACGCATCTTGACGATGAGGAGATCATACGCGGCAATCCCTACCTCGACCCCGCGATTGCCGATAGCTTTGATTTTCTCGTCGAACACTACTTCTCCGACCAGGTGGGGGTCATTGCGGCCGGGATTTTCTTCAAGACAATCGAGGACTTCACGTTTCGTGTACAGGACACCGAGGTGGGTGGGCCCTATGATGGTTTCGATGTTGAGGACTCGGCCAATGGCGGCAGCGCCGACCTCTGGGGGGCCGAGATCACTTGGCAGCAGCAATTCACCTGGCTGCCCGGATGGATGTCCGGATTCGGTGTCTTCGCCAACTACACCTATACCGATACTACCAGCATAGATTTTGGTGACTCGACCGAGCGCGATGATTTAGATCTGCTACCAGAGCAAATGCAACATGTGGGCAACATCGCGCTCATCTATGAGAAGGGTGCCATCACCTCGCGGCTTGCGGTGAATCTCAGCGGTAAGTGGCTGTCCGAGGTAGCCGGTGAAGCGGACTTCGATGAGTGGACTGATGCGACCACCACGCTCGATTTTTCCTTCAATTATCAGTTTGACAATGGCCTCGAAGTCTTCTTCCAGGGCAATAACCTCACCGAAGAGATCAAGTATCAGTACCTGGGTGACACGTCTCGCGCCCGGCAGCACGATATTACCGGGCGCACACTCAATCTTGGCATGCAATGGCGGTTTTAGAGAGCGAGTAACCGCCCTCAATCACCGTCAAAGTGCGGGTATGGCCGTGTTGGTCATGCTCGCATCGCGCTGCTTTAGAACTTTGAAGCCCGGCGGCTATGGCTGGCCGATCATCATCTGATACAGGAGGCCGATGTAAGGAGAGCGCATGGATAGCCAGAGTTTGCACTTCGTAGATTACCTCATCGTTTTCCTGAGTCTCGCGCTCTCGGTTGGCGTTGGTGTGTGGTTCTCCAAAGCCCAGTCAACCACCTCAAAGTATTTCTCTGCTGAAGGCAATGTGCCGGCATGGGCAATCGGCATGTCGATCTTCGCGACGCTCATCAGCAGCATCACGTTTCTTGCCTACCCGGGTGACGGGTTCGCGGGCAACTGGGTGCGCCTCGTTCAGGGCCTGATGGTGCCGGTCGTGGTCTTGCTCGGCATTTGGTTCATCGTGCCCATGTACCGCAAGGTCATCGGCCTGAGCGCCTATGAGTACTTCGAAAAACGCTTCGGCTATTTTGCCCGCCTCTATAGCTCGCTTGGGTTCATCCTCGCACACTTCTCGAAGATGGGTTCTGTGTTCTTCCTCCTGTCTTTGGCTGTGGCGAGCATGATGGGGATAGATACGGTCACAGTCATCTTGGTGCTCGGCATTGCGGTCATTGTCCTCACCCTGCTCGGCGGCATGCAGGCGGTGATATGGCTGGATGTGATTCAGGGATTCCTGCTCATCATCGGTGGCCTCGTGACCCTCTTGGTCATCGGCTTGAAGCTCGATGGAGGCTTGGCAACCGTGTTTTCAGTGGGTGCGGCAGAGGGCAAGATGAATCTCGGTTCGCTTGATTGGGGCTTCGTTGAACTCACTTTCTGGGTAATGGCCATCAACGGTATTTTTTACACCATCCAAAAGTACGGCACGGATCAGACCATCGTTCAGCGCTACCTGGCAGCAAGGTCTGACAAGGAGGCGGTCAGGGCATCTATTACCGGCGTCGCCATGGTGGTGCCCGTCTGGACCATCTTCATGTTCATTGGCACCGCCCTCTACGTCTTCTACCAAGGTGGCGCAAGCCTGCCTGAAGGTGTTCGTTCCGACGCGGTGTTTCCCCACTTCATCTTGAATGAACTGCCGGTCGGACTGGTGGGACTGATCATCGCGGCGCTCATGGCGGCCGCCATTTCATCGCTCGATTCTGACCTCAACTGCTTGGCGGCGGTGGGTGTCGACGACTTCTACAAGAAAATCAAGCCGAACAGCAGCGATGCCGAGCGGGTGCGCATCGGCAAGATTCTCGTGGTGGTTTCCGGCATAGGCGCTATCATTGTCGCCCTGGTCTACGTGGCGGCAGGTAGCAAGGGGGTGCTGGCAACTGTCTTTGCGCTGTACGCCATCTTTTCCGGTGGAATCGCCGGCATGCTCATCCTGGGTCTTTTCGTGCCCCGCGCCAACAAGACAGGCCTCTATATCGGCATAGGTGCCTGCGTGCTCTATACTGCCGTCGCCGTGCTGACTTCAACGCCCTTCAGCTTTGGCGGAGAGACGCGCATATGGCTCGACCTGGGGCCGCTCAACTACACGCAGCACAAGTATATGCTTGGTGTCTATAGCCATCTGGTGCTGTTCGGCGTGGCGTGGGCCGCGAGCTACCTCTTCCGGGCACCTGAGGTTGATCGCAGCCTGACCTACGCTGGGTGGAAGGACAGGCGCATCAGTGACGAACGTGCGGAGTGAGCACCATGCATCGAACAAGACAATTCAATTGGAACTTGTTGACTCTTGCGCTCGTTGTTTCCTGCGGGTGCGCGGAGAGGCCCATGGCATCTGGAATGGAGCAGGCATCTCAGGCTTCAGTGAGTGAAATCAAGAAAGCAACGCCTTGGAATATCGTACTAATACTAGCGGATGATCTTGCTTGGAATCAGGTTGGCTATCACGGCGGCAACTTCTATGAGACACCCAATATAGACGCGATCGCCAACGCAGGCATGCGGTTTTCCAAGGCATATTCGGCGAATCCCGTGTGTTCGCCGACGCGAGCGAGCCTGATGACTGGCAAGAATCCCGCCCGGCTACACATCACAGACTACATCCCCGGCAGTCCCTATCCCTATGCCAGACTGCTGCGACCGGCTGAAGTGCCGGGACTGCCACTCGAAGAGACCACGCTCGCCGAGCTTATGAAGTCAAGAGGGTATGCGACCGGTCATTTTGGCAAGTGGCACCTCAATTTCGATAAGGAATATGCGCCGGGCCGACCCATGGACCCCGAGTCGCAGGGCTTTGATGATGTGCTCACGACCGTCAAGCCGCAATACGAGGATGATCCGGCCGCGGATGCACACCATGCGGTAGAAATTACCGAGCGGTCACTGGCCTTCATCGACGCGAACAAGGACGGGCCGTTCTTTCTGTATGTTTCCCATCACACCGTACACCGCCCGCTTCTGGAAAAGCCTGAATTGATCGCCAAGTACCAATCCAAGCCGGGTGCCGATGATCCCGTCAACAATCCCGTCATGGGTGCCATGATTGAAACCATGGATAGAGGCATAGGCCGGATTCTTGAGCGCATCGACGCGCACGGATTGAGCGATCAGACCATCGTCATCTTCTATTCCGACAACGGCGGTTTTGAACAGTTGCAGGCGCAGGATCCTTTCCGTGGAGGCAAGGCCATGCTCTGGGAGGGAGGCTTGCGCGTTCCTTTGGCGGTCAAGTGGCCTGGGGTTGTTGAAGCTGGCAGCGTGAGTGACGAATTGGTGACTTCGGACGACTTTTTTCCAACCCTCGCCGAAGTGCTTGGAGTTTCTGACCTGCCCGCAGACATAGATGGCGTCAGCCTCTTGCCGGCACTCACCGCCACGCGCCCCTTGGGACGGGAGACCCTCTATTTTCACTATCCCCATTACCATCACCTCGGATACATGCCAGCAGGTGCGATTCGGAAAGGGAATTTCAAACTCATTGAGTGGTTTGAAGGCTCGATCGCCGGTGTGGGGCCCGCCATCAGCCTGTTCAATCTTGAGGATGATCCCGCTGAAACCCTCGATCTGACTGCTGAGTATCCCCAACTTGCCGAACAATTGCTCACAAGGCTGCGCGCCTGGCGGCTCGAGGTGGGCGCGGGAGAGATGCGAATCAACCCAGGGTTTGAGCCAAAGCGTGCGGATTGGCGGTTTTCGGACAAACACGGCGGAGACGCGCGGTGAGCAGAGTCTTCCTAGTTCGTGTGGCCCCCGCTAGGCGCTAAAGGGCAGGACAATGGAACGACGACATTTCCTTGCAACCGGACTCGCTGCCCTGGGAGGTGGTCTGCTTGCGGCAATGACATCTCGCGCACAGGAGATCGGACCACTTGAGCGCGTATTTGAGGATGCAAAGCCGCTCAATCTCAAGATTATCGACCTCAAGACCTTCTTGGTGGATGCGGGCAATGACGAGAATTTCGTGTTCGTCAAGCTGTATACCAATCAAGGCATCACAGGTCTCGGGGAGGGCACCTTGGCGAGCAAGGGGGAAGTGGTGGAAGCGGGCATCAAGGCGCACAAACGCTATCTTCTCGGCAAGGACCCCACCGAAATCGAACGCCATTGGCGCGGCATGTTCATCGGACCGAGATACAGGGGTGGGCCGGTACTCATGTCGGCCTTGAGTGCTGTGGAGATTGCTCTCTGGGACATTCTCGGTCAGGCCTTGGGGCAGCCTATCTGGCGATTGCTCGGCGGCAAGGCGCGCGACAGGGTGCGGCTCTATTGCCATGAAGGCTATCTTGAACGCATAAGCCACCGAGAAAAGAAAAGACCCGAAAGCGATGAGGAAGCCCTTGATCTCTGGCGGCGGAAGAAGGAGGCAGGTTGGACGTGTGTGAAGGGTGGATTTTATTCTGGAGGCGATCCTATTGATCATCGCGCCGCCATTCGGCGCGGCGTTGAACACCTTGCAAGGGTGCGCGATGTTGTGGGGGGCGACTTCGACATCATCGTCGAGGCGCACGGCAAGCCCACGCCACTACACGCGGTTGAATTCTGCAATCGCGTCGAACCCTATTCTCCTTTCTGGGTGGAGGAGGTAACGCAACTCGAAAACGAATCTCTTGCGGAGGTTCGCCAGATCAGAGCGCAAACGCGGGTGCCTCTGGCCACCGGCGAACGCCTCACCTCGCGCTATCACTTCGCACCGCTGTGCTCGGAAAGACTTGTGGACGTGATCATGCCCGATGTCGTGCATGTGGGCGGCATCGCCGAGTTGCGCAAAATCGCCATGCTCGCCGAAGTCTTTCGCGTCGATGTGTCACCGCACAACCCACAGAGCGAGGTGAGCACCCTGGCATCCATGCATGTAAGTGTTGCCACGCCGAACTGCACGATTCTTGAGATTGGCAGTGGTCAGGACCCCTTCTGGCAAGATCTCTTCCACGGTGGACACTTCTCCTACGAGCGCGGCTATGCGAACCCGCCCACTCGACCAGGCCTCGGCATCGACCTCGACGAAAACCTAGCGGCCAGGTATCCCTATGAGCCAAAGCACTGGAATACATTGCGTGCGCCGGATGGCGCCTACGTTGACCGTTGAGGGGTTGATCTCGTAAGCATGCCATGTACTGCGAGAATTGGTCTGACATTGGCGATTGCGTTTTGGTTCAAGATAATGCATAGCAGAGGGCGCGAAGCCAGAAGCACGTATCTTGTGGAGTGGCTCGGATGCCTCGCGTTGGCCTCGGTCTTGTTTGGTTGTGACGGCATCGATGTGAGCGACAGCGCGTCCAATCGAATGACCACAGAGACCGTTGCCCTATGGCTATTTGACGAGCCGATTGGCCTCTACGCGAGCAGTGCGCTCGACGACAGTTCTGGAAACGACATGCCGATGGTCATCGGTCTCGGCGCCCAGATCGCCGAAGGCCGCTACGGACACGGACTCTTGCTTGAAGACCGGCCAGCATTCGAAG
>CAZNYE010000135.1:0-2238 GCA_964577185.1 uncultured Pseudomonadales bacterium
GCTTAATCGAGGGCGAAGAATCCCATGTCTCTGTCCTCGGGTGTGCCGACGAGCAGTCCACGATCAAGGAGTCGATTGCCAACTTCACAAGATGTTTCTGGAAGCAACATGCAGCCATGACACGCAGCAAGGTTGGCATTGTCACTGCCCTGTCCTTCGCTTTCGATACAGACTGGGTCACTCGAACACCATCGCGCCCGCCGCATCGCGCGGTCAATAATCGCGTTCAAACGGTCTGGCTCGCCTTGGCGAACAAGGCCACCGAGAGTTCCCTCCGAATCACCTGAAGCAGTGTAAATCAGGACTCCATTCATGGGCTCGTCGGACTCGCCCTCGTCGCAATATATCCGCTCTCTCAAAGACGCGCTCCCGTACCCACAGTCAAACCTCAGTTGACCGATCATGGCATGCCTTCAACAATCGAGATTTCTTGGAATCTGCCTACTCCACAATGTCGAATTGTTGAGATCCCATTGACGCTGAATACCTCAGCTCCAGCGCTCACACCAAATTGATAGGCTGCCCCTGCACGAACGCCTCAATGTTGGCAATGGTCATCTGGCACAGCCGCCGCTGGGACTCGCTACCGGCAAATCCAACGTGCGGGGTGACTATCACGTTTGGAAGGCTGCTCATGCGCATCAAGGCCGAGTCTAGGGGTGGAGGCTCGACGGGGGCGACATCTATGCCCGCTCCAGCGATCTGACCCTTTTCAATGAATTCTGAGAGCACGTCCAGATCGATAATCTCGCCGCGCGCGGTGTTGATGATGATCGCGCTCGACTTCATCAATCCGAGTTCTTCCTCACCTATCAGATCATGGGTTCGCGCGCTGAGCGGCGTGTGGCAGGACACGATGTCAGACTCTCGCAACAGGGACTCAAGGGACACGGAGTCGCAGCCTTCGCGTCCACTCGGACTGTGGAACAGGACCTCCATCCCGAAAGCCCGCGCACGCGCCGCCACGCTCTGGGCAATTGCCCCGGTGCCGATCAACCCCAAGACTGAGTCTTTGAGCTCGAGAATTGCTCGATTATGAAAACAAAATTGGCCAGATGCCTGCCAATCACCTGCCAACACCTGCTCGCGGTATTCAAACAGGTTGCGGCGCAAGCTCAGAATGAGCGCCAAGGTGTGCTCGGCCACGGAGGTTTCCGCGTAGCCAGGCGCGTTGCATACCGAGATGCCGTGTCTATGGGCGGCCTCCAGATCAACAATGTTGACGCCGGTGGCGATGACCGCAATCAGTTCAAGTTCAGGCAGTTCCCGCATGTAGAGCGCCTGAATTGGCACCTTGTTGGTAATCGCGAACTGGGCACCGCGCAATCGTTCCACGACATCAGACGGCGCGCTTCGATCATAGGCTCGCCAGTCGTGCGCAAACGCGGGCCGCGGTATATCTACTTCGGCACTAATAGTTCCCCGATCAAGAAAGACGATTCTCTTCACTGGTGGCAAATCCGTACAATGAGCCTCTTTCACTCGCGAGGCGGACAAGGATCCTCAGATGACCCCTGCAGCCCACTCTCTGGATGCGCACAAGTTCGCACGGGAAGCCTCCCTTGTGCAACAGCTCGCGAGTGAAATTAGTTTGTCGGATTCGGCCAGAAGTGCGATTTCGGAACAGGCTGCGGAACTGGTGCGACGGGTGCGCGCTTCGCCGCGCGGGCCCACAATGCTGGATGCGTTCTTGGGCGAATTCGGGATCAAAACCGACGAGGGTGTCGCACTTATGTGCTTGGCCGAATCGCTGCTGCGAGTGCCAGATTCCAAGACCCTGGACGAGCTGATCGCGGACAAGCTCGGGACCGGGGCCTGGGAGAAGCATCTTGGACAATCGGGCTCGCCACTTGTCAACGCCTCTGCCTGGGCACTCATGCTGACCGGTCGGGTGGTGTCCAAACGCCGCTTCGAGGGCAAGTCGCCATTGAGCGTGCTGCGCACCCTAGGCGCTCGGCTGGGGGAGCCAGTCATTCGACGCTCAGTGCGCCGAGCCATGTCGATCCTAGGAAAAGAGTTTGTCATGGGCAAGACGCTCGAGGAGGCGATGAAACGCGCCTACAAAACGGATCCGGGCGTTCAGTACTCTTTCGACATACTCGGCGAGGGCGCGCGCACCATGAAGAAGGCCGACGAGTATTTCGAGGCCTATAAGCGATCAATTCCCTTGGTCGGCGCGCAGCAGCCAACGGACGGAGCAAGGCGCTCCGGTATGTCGATCAAGCTCACTGCCCTGCA
>CAZNYE010000136.1:0-6729 GCA_964577185.1 uncultured Pseudomonadales bacterium
ACTGCAAAGGCCGTGTAGGGTGCGAAATCCGTCTCGCCAATGGTCGTAGAGTGACTTGCCATTGCGCCCGATGGTGTCGAAATCAACCCGTCTCTTTGCGGAAGTCGTGATTTCGAAGCCGGTTGCATAGACGATGCAGTCAACCTCGTATTCGATGCCATTGGCGATCACACCGTTCTGGATGATCCGGTCCACACCTTTGGAGGCCGATACGTCGATCAGGTGTACGTTGTCACGATTGAAGGTGTCGAGATATTCATCGTTGAATGTGGGTCGCTTGCAGAACTGGCGATACCAGGGCTTGAGTGCCTCCGCCGTCTCCGAATCTGTCACAACCTCATCCACACGACCACGGATTTCATTCATTTTCTGAAAGTCGGCGATCTCGGAACGCAGTTGGATTTCCTCCAAATTGAGGTCGCCCATATTTGGTCGCCGACGCGAGAGCGAAACACCGATCCTTCGTGCAATGTCTGTCCAACCATCGGCAACCAAGTCTTCGCCAAAATTCTGACCGAGCAAGGTGGCAGCAAAGTTCTCGCGTCGCTGTCTTTGCCAGCCCGGAGCAAGTTCCGAATACCACTCCTCATCGGTGGGTTTGTTGCCGCGCAAGTCCACCGATGAGGGCGTTCGCTGAAAAACGTACAGCTTCTCAGCGTGTTCACCAAGAAAGGGCACGCATTGGATGGCGGTGGCACCAGTGCCAATGACCGCGACCCGCTTGTCGGAAAGCTTGGTAAGACCTCCCGAGTGGTCTCCTCCCGTGTACCCATAGTCCCACCTGCAGGTATGGAAGCTCTTTCCCTGAAAATCACCGATGCCTGGGATTTTTGGAAGCTTTGGGCGATTGGCGGGTCCCGTGGCTTGAATCACGAATTGTGCCCGGATATTGTCCTTGTGCTGCGTGGAGACCCGCCAGCACGCATCCTCCTCCAGCCATCGCACTTCGGTCACCCGCGTTTGGAAGATCGCCCTGCTTTCAAGCTCGAAATACTCGGCCACGCGATGAACGTGATCGTAGATTTCCGGTGCGTAGGAATACTTTTCTTTCGGCATGTAGCCCGTCTCTTCCAGCAGCGGCAAGTAACAGTAGGACTCGATATCGCACTGTGCGCCGGGGTAGCGATTCCAATACCAAGTACCGCCGAAGCTGCCGGCCGCTTCAATGATGCGAAAGTTGCGAATCCCCCGCTCCTTGAGCCTTGCACTAGTCATGAGACCGCTGAATCCAGCACCTATGACCACCGCATCCAATGACAGATCCAAGGGCGCTCTCTCATAGCCAGGTGCTACATAGGGATCCTCATCAGAAAAGTGGGAAAGGTCACCTTCGGCTTCCAGATACTGGGCTTCGGCGTCTGCGCGAACTCGCCGGTCGCGTTCGTCCCGGTATTTTTCGCGCAAGACCTCTGGATCAAAATCCAGGTCAGGAAACAGATTGTGCAGCCGCTCCCGCTCGCTTAGCATCGCTTACTCCTCGCCCGGTTTGTAACATCTAGGCTGTCAAGTATAGCGAGCGGCGAGGACGAATCACCTGCGAAACCATTGCGCTCCGCGCCACCTGGTGGAATTCCAGAGAGCGGTCGACCCATTTCAGCATACGAACTGATCGCACGTCTTGAAGAAAAGGAGCGTCGAAAGATCGCCCCACCCACTGTCTACCGACATCTGGAGTTTCTCATGAGAGTGGGCCTCATTCACCGGTTGGAGTCCACCCAATCCTATGTGGCCTGTGGTCATCCGGATCACAGCCATGCAAGTCAATACCTGCTGTGTTCAGCATGCGGCAGTGCCAATGAACTGGAATCAAACGAGCTTGAGCAGTTGCTGGCCGAGACCGCCGGTGAACATGGATTTCAACCGGACAGGACGGTGGTGGAGGTTACGGGAATTTGCGGAGAGTGTGCGCACAGCGATTCTCGTTGAGATTTTTCGCAGAAAAGTGCATCCAGATCGATGCATGCGAGCATCTTAGTAGGCAATTGCCATTTCATTGAGGACAAGCCTATGGAGGAGACTATTGCCTACGACAGAACATCAAGGACGCGATGCATTACAATGTCGCTCACAACCCGAATTGACCCGTTGGCCAACCATGGCAAACCACCTGGTTCAGGCTCGCATCGACAAGGAGATCAAGGAGGGGGCCGCTACTGTTTTGGCCGCCATGGGGCTTACCGTCTCCGACGCGGTCCGACTCCTTCTTACGCGCGTGGCCAAGGAAAGGGCGCTGCCGTTCGCCCCGCTCGTGCCCAACGCCGAAACCATCGCCGCCATGAAGGAAGCCCGCGACGGCAACCTGTCGCGGTTCGATGACGTGGAGAGCCTCTTCGAAGATCTCCATGCGGAGCATTGAGCGTACGAGTGCGTTCAAGCGTGACTACAGGCGGGAGTCTCGTGGACGACACGGCAATCGCCTCGAAGAGCGGCTAGCGCCTGTCGTGACTGCCCTAGCGACATCCCACTCGCCCCCCACCATCACGACCACGCGCTGAGCGGCCCCTGGGCGGACTTCCGTGACTGCCATGTTCGCCCTGATCTCATCCTGATCTATCAGAAAGCGGGTTCCGACCTTCTGCGCCTTGTCCGCCTTGGCTCTCATGACAAACTGGGGCTTTAAGGGACTTATATACATAGGTTGACATAGCGAGCCTTTGCATACCGTTCTATGCGCCACCCACCGCAACCGGCGGGATACATGGTTCACCATCAGGGCGCATGCCGGGCACTTCCAGGGAAGTGTTCCCACCCGGCAACCAGAGCGCGCTCCGGTTCCTGATGTTGATCGCGGCATTGTGATCCCTGTCGAGATTCAAGCCGCACTCATGACACAGAAAAACCCTCTTCGCCAGCGTGAGGTTCGGCTGCCTCCAGCCGCATTTAAAACAGGTCTTCGACGTATTGTGCGGGGGCACCTCCCTTGTGGAACCATGTATAAGCGCAGTGCCGTCATGCGACCGCTCATAGAAAGCGTTGCGTTCGATGGAGAAGAACTTCGGCGAGTGCTAAATCTAGCCACCCTCACTGGAGTTAAGATGGCGTCCCCTAGGGGACTCGAACCCCTGTTGCTGGGATGAAAACCCAGAGTCCTAGGCCACTAGACGAAGGGGACTCGGAAAAGGACGGGCATTATACGTGGATGATTGCTTCCCCGCAGCTTCAAATTTGCACAGAGTGGCATTCACATCCGATAATTTCCGGCAATTCAATGAGAAGGGAAAACCGTACCTCGATTACTCTCTTCCTGATCCTAGTCGTCTCCACAATTGGTTTCTTCCGGCCCAACGTTCTATTCCCTTGATTCGAGCATGAACTTGAGCTTAAAGGTGGAGAACAAATGGAAGAGTCTGGCGTAAAATCTCACCCCATGTCCGAGCACGTCCCAACCCCAGCCGAAGCAAAGGAAAACGGTGCGTTTTACACACCTATTTCTGTCGCCAAGACACTTGTTCGCTTCGCCGTCCGTGGGCCGAAAGACCGACTTCTCGATCCAGCCTGTGGCGATGGGCGTTTTGTTGTATGTCATGCCAACAGCGTCGGCGTGGAACGAGATTCGGACGCTGCTGCTATGGCGGCTGAACGAGCACCAAGCGCCGAAATCCATCGCAAAGACTTTTTCAGTTGGGCGGAGAGCACGGATGAACGATTCGACTGTGCGTCGGGCAACCCTCCGTTTATCCGCTATCAGGTGTTCTCGGGTGCTACCCGGCAAAGAGCCTTACGGATATGCCGGAGCCTCGGGGTCTCTTTCTCTGGCCTCACAACTTCTTGGGCGCCGTTTTTAGTGGCTACTGCCGCCCTGCTTCGTCCAGGTGGCCGGATGGCGTTCGTCGTACCTGCATCCATAGGTCATGCGCCTTATGCTGCCCCACTCATCGAGTATCTCGTAGGACGTTTCGACGCCGTTCGAATTATTGCCCTGCGCCGGAAGCTGTTTCCTCACTTGTCTGAAGACTGCTGGCTTCTTTTCACTGAGGGCTTTGGCGGCTCGACTAGCCACATTCAGTTCACTCCTGTGGAATGCTTCGACGATTTTGACGAGAGACTCTTGCGTATTGATTCAGATCTCGTACTTGTCGAGGAGTGGCGACAGCAATGGAACCGCCGACTACGACCTTACTTGTTGGATAGCAGCGGGCGATCCCTGTACCTCAACGCGGCGCGATCAGAGTATTCGATCAGGCTCGGAAAGGTCGCGTCGGTCGGTATTGGTTACGTCACCGGCGACAACAACTTCTTTCATCTTCGGCCATCCGAAATCGAACGGTGGGAGATTCCGGAGCGCTTTCTTCACCCCACGGTGAGAAGCAGCCGAGTGCTACCGGGCGAAGTTCTTTCGACTGGCACTGTGGAGCATTGGCGTCGGTCAAATCAACCTTCTTTCTTGCTTCGAATCCCGAAGAGTGCGGATCTACCTCAAGCGGTTCAAAGCTATCTGGACTCGCCTCGTGGGCACGAAGCGCGCCGCGCCTACAAATGCCGCAATAGGACACCTTGGTATTCCGTGCCTGATGTCAGAATTCCTGCGTTTTTTCTCACGTACATGTCTGGAGCTTCACCGTCGCTAGTGAGGAACGTCGCGGCCGCAACATGCACAAACACCCTTCACGCCGTCCACTTGCACCGGGACAGTGACGCTGATCGACTGGTGGGTAGCTGGAAGTCGCCGTACTTGAAGCTGAGTTGTGAACTTGAGGGACACCCCCTCGGTGGAGGAATGTTGAAATTGGAGCCCAAGGAAGCTGCTCGACTACTGCTCCCATCGTCCGGGATTCTGCCGCCTAGCGCGGAAACGGAAGTTCGCCGTGCCCTAGAAATCTTGCGGAGTTGGAGACACTATGACTCGGAGCCACGAACTGGAAGAATACTTGATGAAGTTCAATAGGCTGCATGCATTTCGGCACTTCGCCGAGTTTCAAGGAAAGACGCAGTCGCAGTTGCACATCAAGCCGCTACACGAGTATGTGACCTGCCGACTCGTACTCGAGGGCGGCTTCTCCCCTTCAGAGATCAGTCCTCGACCGCCTTTGCGCATGCTCGCAGAGTCCAAGAAAAATCCTCAGGTAGTTTACGATCCCAAGCACAGCACGCGTACGGAAGCCACGATCCTAGGAGGGCTCAAGACCAAAAACGTTGATATCGTCGTGACCAAGGCAGGAATCGGGCCTGTCTTGGCGGTGTCCTGCAAAGGGATGACCGGCGCAGTCGCAAGGCGCTAGCGCTTAGCTCGGGTATCTCTCCTTCATAGCCGCAACCGAAGTTTCAATCAACTGCTTGAGCACATCCATGTCGATATCCTCAAGCTTCTTGATGTACAGACAAGACTTGCCGGTTTTGTATTTGCCGAGCCTGTCCATCAGGTCTGAGTGCTGGCTGAAACCTTCCATGATGTAGACGGTCAGCGCCTGCTTGCGCGGTGAGACCCCGGTGATCATGAAGTCGCCTTCATGGCCGCTGGCGTACTTGTAGTGATAGCTGCCAAAACCAATGATGCTTGTACCCCACATCACTGGATCCTCGCCGGTGATCTCCTGCATGAGTCCGGCCACCTGGTCGCAGTCTGTTCGTCTCTTTTCGTCGGAGACCGAGGCGAGAAACGCTTCTACGTTGCTGGTTGTTGGTCTGGTCTTGAGCTTATACATGAAACTACTCCGTTTTGGCCGCGGCTCTTGCTTGCAGTCTTTCCCGGGTTTCGACATGACGCTTGTGATCTATCTTGTACCTGCTGTAGAAGTAAATCGCGAAGTAGGCAGGTATGGTGGCGAGCACGCCTTCAAACAGACCGAGTTCGAACACCACCTGGGGGTCAATTTGGCCGGGGACCGGATTTGAGGGGAATTCGATGACATCTATTGCGATGCCGGCAAGCAAGTGACCAAAGGCGATCGACACCTTTGAGAAAAACGTGCGAACCGCATAGAAAAACCCCTCTTGGCGTCTTCCAGTTGCCAGCTCATGCTCATCAACGACATCACCGATAGCCGAGTAAACCGTGGTGGTGAGTATGAATGCGCTGCCATAGAAGAGGGCGATGAAAAAGCATAGCGTCGCAAAGAGCATCGAGGTGTGGTTTTCAGGGAATATTCCGGCAAATCGCGCCAATACTGGAAAGGCCGCCGCAAACACCGCCAATCCGACCACCACGCCCATGGTGCCACTCTTCTCGAAGCGGCGATTGAGCGGTGCCACTATGGTGACGCAAAGGATGTAGGCAGCGATCGCCGGAAACGGAAACAAACCCAATTGCCAGGGCTCAAGCTCCCAGAAATACAGTCCCATGTGTGCGCCTAGGGTCTCACGGATGCCGAGCGTGGCGCTCAAGCAGAGGAGACCATAGAAGAGCATTCGATAGTTGCGGTTGGAAAAAACGCTGACGGCTTCTTTCAGGAAACGACTGGCTGAGTACGGCCTCCGGTTGACAGGTGGTTGAGACAAATGGGGTATCTGATCCCTTGTGAAATGGGCGGTCACAAAGATCGCGAGGGCACTGATCAGGGCGAGCGTGGCGCTGGCCCATGAAGTGTCTATGCCAAATTTTGCGCCTTCGGGAATCACCAGGTTGTAAAAGCACAAAGAAATCACCGCACCCCCGCTGTACGAAAAGAAGGTGTTGTAACGAAACACGCGGGTGCGTTCGAGATAACTGTCAGAAAGTTCTGCTCCGAGTGCGAGGTGGGGCAGGATGTAACATGTCAAGCAGAGCTTCAAGATGCTCGACATCACCAACAA
>CAZNYE010000137.1:0-4207 GCA_964577185.1 uncultured Pseudomonadales bacterium
TCCTGACACCGATCTACGAGGTGGAGTTTCTTGGTTTCAGCTACGGGTTCCGACCGGGCCGAGGGGCGCATGATGCACTCGACGCCCTGGCCTTCGGGATCGAACGGCGCAAGGTCAGCTGGATCGTCGACGCGGACTTGAGGGCATACTTCGACTCGATCCCGAGGGATTGGTTGATCACGTTCCTTGAGCACCGCATTGGCGACAGGCGGGTTATCCGTCTGATCCGGAAATGGCTGAACGCTGGCGTCATGGACGATGGATCATGGGTTGATACGGGCGTGGGCACGCCGCAGGGGGCAAACGCTTCCCCCGTCTTGGCGAACGTGTTCCTGCACTACGTTCTCGACCTGTGGTTCCACAAGAAATGGCGTCCGAGTGTCCCGGCAGGCGAAGCGATCATCGTCCGCTATGCCGACGATGTAGTGGTCGGGTTCCAACACAAGCGGGATGCGGAGCGGTACCTCCGCGACGTTCGGGAGAGGCTGGCCCGGTTCGGTCTCAGCCTTCACCCGGACAAGACCCGTCTCGTGGAGTTTGGCCGGTTCGCCAAGTTGAACCGGCGCCAACGCGGGGCGGGCAAGCCGGAAACATTCGACTTCCTGGGCTTCACGCACTATTGCACGACGACCAGGCGAGGGCGGTTCCGGCTTGGTCGCAAGCCGGTCGCGAAACGGGTCAACCGGATCTTGGCGCGCATCGACGAGGTGCTCCGCAAGCGCTGGCATCATGACATCTGGGAAGTCGGCGCGTGGCTTGGGCGGGTCTATCGAGGCTGGCTCAACTACTTCGCAGTCCCGGGGTCGGGTCGGTTCCTCCGCGCCTTCCGCCGCAGGCTGCAGCGCCTGTGGATGCGGGCGCTGCGCCGGCGGTCCCAGCGAGCCCGCTTCGACTGGCGACGACTGGAGCGCATGACCGAAATCCTGTGGCCGCGTGCTTCAATCCGTCACCCGTGGCCGGACCAGCGGTTTGCCGTCAATCACCCGAGGTAGGAGCCGGATGGTTTAGCGACCACGTCCGGATCTGCGCGGGGGGTGCGCAGCAATGCGCATTCCTACCGAAATTGGGGGGGGCCGGTAACGACCCCTCCTACCCGGCCCTGATATGTATGCGCTCCTACGCGCTGGCGCTGGAACCAATCTACTGACGACTTGCTTACCTCTCCCCGTATTTTGGGTATGACTTAATTTTGGTCACCAGTTACTTGCATGATTTGTCAGCCAGTTGCAGACTGGCCTTCCCCACAGTTCGCCTGCGCCTCTTCTATTCGGCCAGAAGATCGTGTGAGCGCAGGCAGTCAGGTACTATGTCTCCGTGTGGCGGGTCGCCGCGCTCGCGACCTGCGCATTAGCGCCTCAATTTGTGCCCGCGCCATCTTCAACTGTGAATACGCCCTAGTCGGAGGAATCTCGAAACGACCATTATCAATCTTTAGAATATAGTGAAGGAAAGACTCACGCATCTCCGGTCGCCGTCCGTTTCTATAGTTTTCTCTGATACTGTCTCGAGCAAACAACTCATTCAATCCCGTAACAACTCCCATCTGCTCAATGTACACTTGTGAATTTAACACCCACTCCAAATGTGCAAGTCCGCTTTCCTTAATCGCCACTTTGTCCACATCCGATACTTGGCTAGCGTTAGGATCAAGCGCTTCGATAAGTCTACGATCATACAGTCTATTCAGAGCTCGCAAGACGAACTCCTCCGCAACTCCGCAACCTTCAAACAATTGGCAGAGATCCAAGACAGACCAATGCTGTTTTTCGATATCGTCATCTCCCTTCCGTACGCTGTGTCGCTTTTGCCTAAGAAGCCAAAGAACATAGTAGCATAGCAGTGGCGGTTCAGGTCTTTCCGAATTTGTCTGAAACAGGTTTGATATGTATTCGTTGTCGCTCTCGCTGAAGCGATCATACTCTCCCTTTATCAAAGCACGTTGCGTACGGAATGGATCAGCGGTCACGGTCCTTCCCCCGAACTTCGACTTGATAATCTCGTCTATCTTCAACTCCGGCGAAAGAAATATACGCTCCGCTATCTTCAGCATTCGCCTTATGTCAAAATTTCCCAGCCGACCGATAAACCCGGATACGTAATCGTCTTCCACAAAAATCTTACCCACTGCATCAGCTAGAACTGCCAAATCATTCACCTCTACCTGAAAGCCTCTTCTAGAAAAGTATGACTTTGCAGCTACTGGTTCAGCCTGGACTTTCAACTTCAGAAACTCTACCCGCCGAGATATGATTTCTTTTGCATCCGGAACTGGAAGATAGAAGCTTCGCGCCGAGTAGCTTTGCAGTGCGCCAGCGTTTGACAACCTCCAAACAGTCCTATCAGTAATTGGTACTACGTTAAACACGGACGCAGCGCTCTCATAGGAATGGGCCATTTGATAAACACGGTCCTGGATCTTTGCGGAAAACTGATCGGTGTTGTCGAATATCAGACAAGGGAGCTTTTGGTGTCCGCGGGCAGCCCAGTCCAATAGCAATCTCACGTATTCATCGGGATGGCGTTCGCGGCGTTCCTCAATGTGCTGTCCGAACTCGTCTTTGAACTTGAGTTTGTTGGTCTCGTAGAGGTGTTTGCGGGAGCCAACAGACCACCTCCGGTACTCAGAAAAGAATATACCCATCAGATCATCATATGATGGTGGGCTGTTGGCGCAGACTTTAGATTCCAGTCTGGAGCGCAACTGCAGCGTGACCCAGTTGACGATGCCTTCAGGGTCACCGTGGTACTCCCCAAGGTCAACCCGAGCCACAACGCACTTCGTCCTCAACCTCATTGGCAGCACTTGCTCAAAAAATCGATCTATGAAAGTAGACTTTCCTGCACCCTTATTGCCAATCAAAAGAATGGTTTCGGAAGTGCCCGATGCAATTGCTCTCTCTAGTTCTGCCTGAAGCGCTCCTCCTTGACCCGTCTCCAGAGGTGTGATGGTGTTCAACACACGTTGAATTATCTTCTCAAGCTCAAGGTCGGCTTTCCGACTCTCGCTTGTTTCAACAAAACAGTCCCTCAACATCTCCCGGTCTTGTTCATTCGATAGTCGCGAAAAAAACTGCGAAAATAGCAATGCGGCGTCACTAGCAAGGGAATCTCGTTTCCGCATCCTTGCATCTCGTGGATTGAGAACATAGTGATGTTGCTCAGCATCAGGCACTAGCAAACCCTCAGCCTGATTCAGGTGCGCTAGGTGGAGCCGTTTGTTTATAGCTGTCAAGTTCATTAGTTCGTAAAACTTGACAAAGTTGTTCAGCACGGTATCGAAGCTCGGGAACAAAACACCCTTTCCTTCCATCGGCGGCTTGCCATCGGTTCGTGATGCTCTGAAGAATAACCAGGTGGCTCCATCTGATACGGCCGCAACAGAAACACCGTTTTCCATCGCATATTGCATAGCTTGTTTGACACCTGGCACCAAGGGTTTCACAACTGGGCCAGTAAGTGTAACGTGCATTACTTCTTCGCTCTTCGTGGCGGGTTTCAATAGTCCAAACCGCTTCGCTTCTATGACCAAAACACCACGCCGCTCTCCTGTAGTCAAAAGGTAGTCGACGTAGCCGGATTCGGTAGGAGGTTCGGTGAAAACTGCTTTATGCTCCCAGTGCAGTACCTCAAACAGGATGCGGTCCAGGACCTTGAGGCGGGTGTCGCTTTCGTTAGGTTGCCTCAACAGCGACGCCTCGAGCTCGGGTTGGAGCGAGGAAAGTATATGGTGGGCATGTTCAATGGGATTGGTCATGGACGTTCTCTCTCGCAGCTGTGCAGGGGTGACCTGCCCCCGTCGACCGGTCCAAGTCGAATGTTAGTGCATTGCGGGTTTGCCGACCAAGCTGGGTGGCCGGCGATCGGTCTGTCAGCCGGTCTGCGCTGGCGCGTGTGATCGTAGTGCTGGTGCGGCGATGATCCCGGTTCCGAACGGTGTGCAGGTGTGGCTCGCGGCCGGGGTGACGGACGTGCGTGGCGCATGAACACCCTGATGCTGCAAGTACAGCAGGACCTAAGTCGCGATCCGTACGCCGGCGATCCCTTCCTCTTCCGCGGACGCAGAGGTGGACTGGTCAGAGTTTTCTGGAACGACGACCTAGGGTGGCAGCCCGCGCAGCCATCACGCGAGCTGACGCTGAGTGTACAGGATCTTATCCCGCGATTTCGGCGATTCGGCTGGCAATACGGTTTGCGGCAGCCTTGACAG
>CAZNYE010000138.1:0-7827 GCA_964577185.1 uncultured Pseudomonadales bacterium
AGGTAGTAGCTACAGCCCGAGTCAGCGGGTAAGACTTGGCCGATTCCGTACACATTGGCATAGCGAATGCCAGCGCGTTCCAGATAGCCGACCATATCTTCGAAGGGAAGCGTGGCACCGCCAAAAGGCAGAAAGTGCACATGGCTGTCCACCAATGCCAATTGGGACGAGCGAGCGCGGTCGTAGCACCTGTCAGGGGAGATCCCTTTTCCAGCAGTTCCCGTCATTGAAGGCGGAAGCGACAGGCATCCGGCAAGACTCGCAACAATGAGCACGACGCTCGAAAAGCGGATCGGAGAATTCACGGGTTGGCGAGCCAGAACAACATTCGGGAGACGCATATGCTACCTCAGGCGCTCGATTGGAACCGCCCTCAAATGAATGCTCTCAAGAGCCACAATCGAAGAGAATCGTGTTATGGTGGGCACTATCAATTTAGGGAGGTATCGTCATGTACCCACGATCATGTCACCTTCGGGTGATTGTAGGCATATCGCTACTGCTGTTGGTGCCCGTCCTTGCTCAGGAAACTGCGCCGGCAAGCAGTACCGCCATCACAACGCAGGACTGCACGGATGCATGGCAACTGGCCGGCGCGAATCCGGGTTGCGATGTCTCGACCCTTGAGGCACAAGCGGAGTCGGGATCGACCTTCCTGAACACCTGTTATATCGAGACAGACTGCAGACAGGTGCCTGGTGGCCAGGTTGATGTGTGGAGCTGGTTTCGTGGTGGGCCAGATTCGGTGGAATGGCTGACGACTTGCGACGGCATATTGAAAGTGTGGCAAGGCACTCGGGAAGCCACCTGTGGATGACCTCAGGCGTTCGCTCGGATTCTCCATCAAGCCTGATTGCGCCGCGAAACAACAATCACACAATCACACAACACCATCACACAACACCATCAGACAATAAATCGAGAACGCCGACCTCTAATTGGTGGTGCCGATGCCAATTCAGCACACCTACAAAGATAACCAACGCGCCTGGCTCTGGAGTGTTGGGGGGCTTTATTCGAGATGTTCGAGCACGCCTCAAGAGATCGGAGTCGAACTGAATCGTGGCCCGGAGGTGTTCGGATCGAACGGGTGCAGGACGTAATGAGGGCTAAGGTTGTGTATAGTTGGTTTCAAGGTGGGCCGGATTCGGTGGAACTACTGGTGAATTGCACAGGCATAATGAAAGTGTGGCAAGGCACTCGGCAGAGCACCTGTCAATAACCTCAGGCGTTCGCAGCACTTGCACCGAGACTCACCCTCTCGGTACTATCATCCGCCCTTCCCAAGATGATCCATTATGGCTATCCAAGAAGGCGCCGCCCCGCCCGACTTTACCCTCCAAGATACCCAAGGAAATGAGGTGAGCTTGTCCGACTTCTCCGGCAAGCACCTGATACTCTACTTTTATCCTCGGGATGACACGCCTGGTTGCACGAAAGAGGCTTGCGGTTTTCGAGACCTGAATGAAGAAATCACCGAATTGGGAGCGGCCGTGGTCGGCGTCTCCCCAGATAGTCCCAAGGCGCACCAGAAATTCACCGACAAGTACGGCCTGAATTTCACGCTTTTGTGCGACCCGGACAAATCCATGATGGCGAGCTATGGCGCCTATGGCGAGAAGATCATGTACGGCAAGAAGACCACCGGCGTGATTCGCTCCACAGTGTGGATTGGCCCCGATGGCATGGTTGAGCGACACTGGCGCAGGGTCGCAAAGGCCGCCGATCATCCACAGAAGGTCTTTGAAGCCTTGCAGCGGAAGTTGTTGGATTAGCGACTAGTGCACCGTTCCACTAAACCCTTGACATTGGGCGCAGACAGAAGGCTGTGTGGCGAAGCGCCTTGCACTGCACCTGCCCATGGCTTCTCGATGTCAAGGTTTTAGTGGAACGGTGCACTAGTCGCCGAGTGGATCTATCTCCTCAAGACGCAACCCGAATCCCTCTAGACCCACGTAATGCTCGGCGGGTCGACCGGTGATGAGCCGAATACGGGACACGCCCATATCGCGAAGAATCTGCGCACCCACGCCAACTTCGAGCCATCCCCGGTTTCTCTGACTCTCGGCATCTTTGGGTGCCTCTCCCTCGCCCAACATGGGCTCCATTGGAACGCCGACAAATCCCGTGCGCAGGTAGATGAGGACACCGCCGCCGAGCGCTTTGATCCGCTCTAAGGAAGCATGCAAGAGGTTGTGCTGGTGGTGGGTCTGCGAACCGAAGACATCGTCGACCAATCTTTCGCGGTGAATTCTCACCGGCACCGGCGAACTGGAATCAACGTGGCCGAAAACCACCACCAAGTGTTCTGCTTCCTCAAATTCGGTGCGGTAGGTATAGGCGCGCGCCGAGCCAAGCGGCGTTCTGATAGGGAACTCCCTCACCCTGGTGACGAGCTTTTCGCGTCGCTGACGATACTCGATAATCTGAGCAATCGACACCATACGCAGGGCGTGCTTCTTTGCGAACTGTCGCAGTGCCGGCAGTCGCATGACGGTTCCATCATCGTGCACAACTTCCGCAAGCAAGGCCACCGACGGCAGGCCAGCTAAACTGGCTAGATCCACGCCGGCTTCGGTATGCCCAGATCGGACCAAGACGCCACCTGGTTTTGCGATCAAGGGGAAGATGTGGCCTGGCCGCACGAAATCCTCGGCCGAGGCGTTGGTGTTGGTCAACGCCACCACCGTGTTGGCACGTTCCTCCGCCGAGATTCCTGTTGTGAGTCCGTGCTTGTAATCGATCGAAATGGTGAACGCGGTACTCATGGGCGCATCGTTGCGAGCAACCATTGGGTCGAGGCGAAACCGCCGCGCATCCTCTTCGGCTAAGGGTGTGCAGAGAATGCCACTGGTGTGACGAATCATAAATGCGACCTGCTCGGGCTTGGCATGCGCCGCCGCCATGATGAGGTCACCCTCGTTCTCGCGAGTTGCATCGTCGACAACGATGACAAGTTCGCCACGGGCGATGGACTCAAGCACCGCCTCCACGCTGTCGAACTCGTCGGCTACAAACGAATCAGACATCCCGGCAGGGCACCAGTGGCTTCGCCCTTCTCATAGGTCATCTCACCGCTCACGAAGGTGGCGAGGTATCCCTCGGCACGTTGCTCAAGCCGACGCCCGCCGCCGGGGAGATCAAACACCACCTCCGGCTTCAAGACCTTGAGTGCGTTAAAGTCGATCACATTGATGTCGGCCTTGTAGCCTTCGGCGAGCACACCGCGGTCCTTTAGTCCAACCGCTTCTGCAGTGTCCCGGGTTTGCGATTTGACCAGCTGAGAAAGCTCGATGAGTTCGCCGCGCGATCTGTCACGCCCCCAATGCGTGAATAGAAAGGTGACGAAACTCGCATCACAGATGGTAGACACATGCGCTCCGCCGTCACTTAATCCCATGACACAGTGTTCGTCGAGAATCATTTCTCGACAGCAATCAAGGCAGTCTTCGGCGTAGTTGGCGAACGGAGAGTAAAACAACTTCGTCCCGCCGTCGGCGATAAGCAGATCATACATAAGATCTTGCGCCTCCTTCCCGAGTCTGCGTGCGCGGCCCGCGATACTTGCGCTCGGGCTCGGCTCGTAATCAGGGGGGTTCTCAAGCTCCCAAACTCGCTCAAGGTTGCCAATCAAGGTCTGCAGCGGATGCTCAACCGCGCCTCTGGCTTCCGCCAACACCTTACGGCGGAAGTCCGGATGCGACATTTGGGAGACGCGAGCGGCAAGTGGCAAGTGCGCGATGCTCTTGCACGCCTCGGTCAACATGAAGGGCTGCATGGTGACATCAAGGCCGAGCGTAATGCCAATCGCACGTGGCGCCACTTGTGCGCGGATAGACATTCCCTCGCGATTCGCGTCGCCGATGTGCGCTAGGATTTCTCGCCAATAGTCCTTGGATCGATTGCCCCGTACCGAGATGCCTTGCGCGAGCGAGATGGACAAGGGCCTGCCACTTTCCCTGGCAACCGCCGCGAGAATTCCGAATTCCTGATCCAGATCTTTGAAGTCGGAAACCGCCTGGAACACACCCGCGCCCGCATCCGCGAGACCCAATCCGAGACCAACGAGTTCTTCGCGCTCAGCTTTAAGCGAAGGCGTGGGCGCACCTCGCGAACTACGGTGATTGAGCGTTCTCGACGTGGTGACACCCATGGCACCGGCCTCGATGGCGCGCGCCGTCAAGGCACGCATCTCGGAAATGTCCTCGGAGGTGGCGGGCCCACCATCCGCGCCGCGCTGCCCCATGACAAACACACGCAACGCACCGTGCGGAAGCTGGGCACCAAAATCCATGTCGGTCTTGCGCGCGCCAATGAAATCGAGATAGTCCCCGAAGGACTCCCACTGCCAAGGCAGTCCAGCGGACAGCACAGGTTCGGGGATATCCTCAACGCCTTCCATAAGCTCAATTAACAGCTCATGATCTTCCGTGCGGCAGGGAGCGAACCCAACCCCGCAATTACCCATGATGACAGTGGTCACGCCATGATGACTTGAGGGCATGAGCCGCTCGCCCCAGGTCACCACGCCGTCATAGTGCGTGTGAATATCAACAAAACCGGGCGTGACCAGCGCGCCATCCGCATCGAATTCGCGCACGCCTCTGCCCGAGATGCGACCAATCTCGGCGATCTTCCCGTCCTTGATGCCGACATCGGCGGTGCGCGCCTCGGCACCCGTGCCGTCAAGGACACTGCCGGCGCGAATCACCGTTTCAAAGGATGCGTGCTTCATGGGGATAAGTGTAGCACTGCGGATTTAGCGAGTCGGGGGTCCGTTAGGGAACGCTAGGGGACAAGCTCGAGACATCGTGCCACTAGCACTGACAAGAGACATTCCATTCATGCAAGATAGCGCATCGTAGAACCCATATGGACGAGAGAGATGAACTCACAGCCCAAACGAGCGCGCCGGTGTCTGTTGTCCGTTCCCGGAGGCAATCCACGCATGCTTGAAAAGGCAGCTGGCCTGCAAGTCGACGAGGTGTTCCTCGACCTAGAAGACGCTGTCGCGCCCGCCGCCAAGTCCGACGCCCGCAGCCTGATCGTGGAGGCCGTCAACCGGCATGAATGGTTGCCGAGAACCATCTGCGTGCGCATCAACGATATCGAAACACACTATTGCCACGACGACATCATTGAAGTGGTGACAGGTGCGGGAAATCGAATCGACACCATCATGCTTACAAAGGCGAAGTCAGCTCACGATGTCATGTTCGTGCACAACCTGCTCAATCAACTCGAAATCAAGCTCGGAATCGAAAAACGCATCGGCATCGAGTGTCTCATCGAAGAAGTCGAAGGCATCGCGCGGGTCGATGAGATTGCCGCTGCTTCCGACCGACTCGAAGCATTGACATTTGGCATGGGAGACTATGCCGCCAGCCAGAAAATGCAACTCCAGTCGATCGGTGGTTCAGGCGACTATCCGCCCGACATCTGGCACTATCCGAGGTACAGGATGATCGTTGCCTGCCGCGCGAACGGGATCGATCCGGTGGACGGTCCCTTTGCCAACTTTTCCGATATGGACACCTTTCGCAGCGAATGCCAACGCTGCCTCACACTCGGCATGGCGGGCAAATGGGCCATCCATCCAAGTCAGGTCGCACCGGCCATGCAGATCTTCACGCCCGATGCCGAGGCGGTGGCGCGCGCCCGCAGGCACCAGCAAGCCTATTCTGAAGCGCTCGAACAGGGCATTGGCGCCATCACCATTGATGGCGAGATGGTGGATGCCGCGACCATACGCATCGCACGAAACATCATCGAACGCGCTGATCTTTATGGCGGATAGGGCCACAGATCCGCAAGGTCGAAGCGAATTGCGTCGAAGGGCGGGACAGACACCTCCACCTCGCGCGGCAGCACGTCAAGGACATCCTGATAGCTTGCGCGTCTGGTGTTTCTCATCGACGCGCCAATTGCCGAGCTCGTCACGGGCACTCCTGAGGATTAGACCGTTTCACCCTACGCCTGCTTTATTCTGCCGATTCCGGTGAAGGGAACGAGCCGCGGCTTCTCAGTCTGATAAGCCGCATATTCAGGATACTTGGAGAGCGAAATTGTCTCTCCAAGCCTTGTCGCACTTGCTATCAGCAGCGTCAGCAGAATGAACCCCACGCCTGTCCAGCTCAAGACAGCGCCCGAGGCCGCAATCGCGAACCAATAGAAACTCCACCACATCGCGAGTTCACAAAAGTAATTGGGATGCCGACTGTATTGGTACAGGCCCGTGGTGATAAACCGTTGTTCCACTGTCTCTCCCGCAGCAATCTTCTTCTTCTTGTCCCGCTGAAAGGCCCACATCTGGCGGTCTGCAAGCGCCTCGCCGATAAAGCCGAGCAAAAATACAAGCGTTGCCGCATAATCTATCCAATTGAGAGGGACATCCTGATTGAGCCATGCGATGTGTATCGGAGCCGTGAATGCCCAGATGAGCAACATTTGACCGGGTGCCAGGAACGTCGCATTGAACACCTGAAGCATCAGCGGATTCATGCGTTCTCGCACCACCGCCCAGCGGTAATCCTCACCATCCTTGCCGTACCCGCCTTTTATGGCGAAGTTGTAAGTGAGCCTAGCGCCCCAGACGACCACCAGCAGGGTCATCAAATTAACTCTCGGTGACTCGAAGCCGGTTTCCACCGCCACGATCAAGCAATAGATGGGAGGACAGATGGACCACAGACGATCCACCCAAGAGTATTCTCGCGTGATCACAGCAAGCACATAGCAGAGAATCGCGAGAATGATGCATACATCAAGTGCGGCACCGAATGGTGTGCCCACCAGGGGGTGGGGTATGAAATTGAGATCCAGCATGCCTACTTCCATGACTTTGTGGGCTGATCGGTTATGCTAATGCATTGACTCGATGAACCCAAGAGGAACCCCTATGTCACAAGAAGCGCTCACAAACGCCAAGGGCGTGCTCGAATCTCGCATCGGCCAGGTCGGCACACCCACAGACTGGTTTGAAATGACACAGGAGCGCATCAATGCCTTCGCCGACGCCACCATGGATCACCAATGGATCCATGTTGACGAGGAGCGTGCCAAGAACGGCCCTTTTGGCACAACAATCGCGCACGGGCAGCTCACCATGTCGGTCATGATGTTCCTGCCCGGAGCCGAGGGTGTCGGTATTCCGAGACTCGACGGCGTGAAGATGGGTGTCAACATGGGCTGGAACAAGGTGCGCTTCCCGAGCCCAGTGCCAGTGGGCGCACGCATACGAACCGTCCCAAAACTGATCGGCGTGTCTGTGAAGGGAGAGAATATGCTCGAAGCCGTGAACGAACTCACCGTTGAGGTGGAAGGCTCGGAGAAGCCCGCCTGTGTCGCACAAAGCGTATTGCGCATGGTCTTTTAATTGAACACTTGAAGCGCCGGATTCTGAGCAACTAGACCAAATGTCTGACATCGCAGAGCTGCGGAGAATCGATGCTGAGCATCACCTGCATCCCTTCACGGACTTTGCGTCATTAGCCAGCGTCGGCACGCGCCTGATCGTTCGCGGCGAAGGCATCTACATATATGACCAAGAGGGCATGCGTCTCCTTGACGGCATGTCCGGTCTATGGAACGTGAACATGGGCTATGGGCAGCAGACGCTCATTGACGCTGCGACTGTCCAAATGCGACAACTTCCCTACTACAACAGCTTCTTTCAGTGCACCACACCGCCAGCGATTGAACTTGCCGAACAGCTCTGCGAGATCAGCGGAATGTCGCATGTGTTTTTTGCGAGCTCCGGCTCAGAGGCCAATGACACCCAGCTAAGGCTCGTCAAGCGCTATTGGCAGCTTGAGGGCAACCCAGAAA
>CAZNYE010000139.1:0-2377 GCA_964577185.1 uncultured Pseudomonadales bacterium
GTGCGAGTTCTTCTTGGAGCTTTAGTGGAGTGACCGCGAAGGATTGAATGCCCTCGGCAATTGCATGCACTACCGCGCCAGCTTGGTCATCAGGCATCCCGGTCGCGGTCAATCCATCGGTCATCTCTTGTACGGCCTGAAGTTCGGGCTTCCACGATTCTACTCCAATTCTCTGTTAAGTTGAGTCAGCTATTGTCTACATATTTTCCGATTTGACGAGCGGAAATTGACTAGAATCTATGTGAGACATTTGCCCGACGTGCATCGGGCGCATGGCTGAATTCGGCCGCAACAAGCCATTACACTCATCGTTTGGCCAGCCGAACCGAAAGGCGTACCCATTGGACAGCTTCGCCAAAGCCATAGTCGACTACTATTCCGCCGAGGGACGAAAAGAACTCCCTTGGCAGCATCCGCGAACGCCCTATAGGGTCTGGGTCTCAGAAATCATGCTGCAGCAGACCCAGGTGCCGCGCGTGATCATCTACTTTGATCCCTTTATGTCCAGATTTCCTGATGTGGCGGCATTGGCGGCGGCGAGTAGCGATGAAGTCATGGCCCGCTGGTCAGGTCTTGGCTACTATGCCCGCGCCCGCAACCTGCATAAGGCCGCAGGGCTTGTGATGGATCGCCACAACGGAGAAGTGCCCGACGATCTTGAATCCCTACTGGCGTTGCCCGGCATAGGCAGATCGACAGCGGGCGCGATTCGCTCCTCCGCTTTTTGTCTTCCCACACCGATTCTCGATGGCAACGTCAGGCGGGTGCTGTCGCGCTTCCACGCGGTTCGAGGCGTCGCCGGAGAGAGTGCGACAGAAAAAACGCTGTGGAAGCTAGCGGAAGCCCACACGCCCGGAACCCGAATTCAGGAGTACACCCAGGGCATCATGGACTTCGGTGCGCGCCTATGCCGAAAGACGCAACCCGATTGCGCCCGATGCCCGCTTGCGGGTGATTGTCGTGCCCTCGCCGAGAATGCCGTGGAGGAAGTACCCGTTCCTCGCAAACGCCGTCCCAAGCCACTGCGTCAGGTGTACTTTTTTCTCGTAACCGACTCGACGGGACGGGTGCTCTTGGAGTTGCGGCCAGACAAGGGAATATGGGGTGGGCTCTGGACCTTTCCAGAACGGGATATGAAAACCGACACGAGCGAATTCCTAAGGGAACTCAATCGCACGCTCGAACCGTCAATTTCCCTTCATGATTGCGAAGTGCGTGAACTCTCCGCGCCAGCCATGTTCCGGCACCACTTCACGCACTTCGATCTTGAAATTCATCCCGTTCGACTCGTCATAGATCGGTATTTTCCGGGCCAGGGCGACTCTTGGAAATGGGTGCGCCCGGCCGAATGTGAGCGGGTCGGTATGCCTTCAGCGGTTAAGCGGCTCTTGGCGGGCGTCTAGCCCGCGCGTTCGCAAGGGTGTGCAGGTCGGGTTGCGCGTGAGCGGGCCTGCCTCGTCTGGAATGAGATTGATGCCGAAGGTTTGAAACACGCGGGGACTAGGGTGCTAGGCGGGAACCGCCGCTGCCGGGCCGGAAATCGGGCGAAATGCTCACATGACGAAACAGCGATATCCCACAAAGTTCCTGAGCGATGTCCCAAGTGCCCCCCTTGCGGATAGTGCACTATCGAGACATGAAATCCTCATTGGCTGATACGGCGAGCGTTCGCGAAGTCCAAGACCGCGTGTTTCGTCGTCTATTCAGCCACCCGCAGGTGGTGGCCGATTTGCTGCGGGGCTTCGTTGCCAAGGGTCTGATCTGCGGATTCGACCCGAATAGCCTAAGGCCGCTACCAGATGATCGCGTGGATACGGACCTTCGCCGCCGACAGTCGGATGTGAGTTGGGGCTTCTCCCTGGTGGACGGCTTCAAGGTTGTGATGATTGTCGAGGCGCAGTCCAGAGAGGATTACGGCATGGCGGAGCGGATGACGACACAGGCAGTTATGTACTTCGAGCAGCATAGGCGAACGGCGCGAGCTGAATCGGTACCGGGGCTATTGCCAGTGGTCTTCTACACTGGCAGCGCACCTTGGAAGGCACCGAGCTCACTGCTCGAAGCCTGGCCACCTGGATCGGCTGAGCCGTTGACTTATTTCACCGCGCCATGCTACCTTCTGCTTGAAGCGAGGGTTCTGAGCGAATCAGAAAGGCTGCCAGAACGCAACTGGGTGTCCTCGTTCATCAGGATGCAGGCGGCGGGCACATCGTCGGAGTTGGTGAGAGTGCTGGAGGGGGGAAAGGCATGGATGGCGAAGGAGGATGCCGGACTCTGGCGAGACTTCCTGACTGCGGCAATGGAGCTTTTTGGGGGACGGTGGTCGGAAGACGTGGATGTAACAAGGTTTGAATCATTCGATGAGGGAGTGAATATG
>CAZNYE010000140.1:0-4501 GCA_964577185.1 uncultured Pseudomonadales bacterium
AAAGCGCCGGCAAGGCAATTTCACTTCAACAACGGGTTGGAGGAGCCAGCGCGTAGATGGATTTCTCGCTCAGCGAAGAACAGGCATTCATTGTCGACACAGTGAGACGTTTCGTCGAGACTGAACTCTATCCACTTGAAGAGCAAGTGGAGCGCACTGGTCAGGTACCGCGGGAACTCGGCCGAGAAATCCAGGATAAGGTGCGTAAACTCGGCTTCTATGCACCGAATATTCCTGAGGAGTTCGGTGGTGGCGGACTCGATCATTTGAGTTTCTGCCTGCTTGAGCGCGAACTGGGGCGGGCTTCCATGGGACTCTCGGTCTTCTGGGGGCGCCCTTCCAACATACTCTGCGCCTGCGATGAGGCACAGAGGGAACGCTATCTGCTTCCGGCGGTGACCGGCAAGAAAATTGACGCTTTGGCAATGACCGAGCAGGGAGCCGGATCTGATGTGCGTGGTATGAAGACCTTTGCGAAACGCGATGGAGATGACTTTGTCATTTCCGGCAGCAAGCACTTCATCAGCCATGCCGATATCGCAGACTTCGTGATTGTGTTTGTCGCCACCGGTGAGGAGGAGACGCCCTCTGGCAGCAAGAAACGTATCTCTTGCTTTCTGATTGATCGCGGCACCCCTGGCTTCGAGATTCACCCTGGCTATCAGGTGGTTTCACACCGCGGCTATCACAATGGGGTGCTCAGCTTTGACGACTGCCGAGTGCCTTCCTCGCAATTACTCGGCGAAGAAGGCCGCGGATTCGACCTTGCCAACCACTGGCTCCACGCATCACGCCTCACGGTTGCTGCGATGTGTGTGGGAAGGGCGCGCCGGTGTCTCGACCTGTGCCTTGATTGGGCGGCAACGCGCACACAATTTGGGCAGACGATCAGCCGCTTTCAAGGCGTCTCTTTCAAGATCGCGGACATGATCACCGAGGTCGACGCAGCGGACTATCTCACCCTGTCCGCAGCTTGGCTACTAGATCAACAACTGCCCGCAACGCGACAAATCGCCCAGGCGAAGCTCTTCGCCACCGAAGCCCTCGCGCACGTGACCGACAACGCGGTGCAGATATTCGGCGGCATGGGTCTCGTCGATCAACTTCCCATCGAACGCTTCTGGCGCGATGCCAGGGTCGAGCGCATATGGGACGGCACCAGCGAGATCCAGCGCCACCTGATATCGCGTGAGCTGTTGAGGCCGCTTGGTGGTTGAGCCCCGGCACTGGCATGAACCTCAATCGGCTCTTGAATCCCAAATCCATTTGCGTCATTGGCGGCAGAGAGGCGGCCCAGGTCATCAAGCAGTGTCTCCGTATGGGCTATGCGGGCCCGGTCTACCCCGTCCATCCCACCCGTTCGAAGATACAAGAAATTCCCTGTTTCGCCCGCATCCAAGACCTCCCGCAAGCGCCTGATGCGGCCTTTATCGGCATACGCCGAGAACTCACTCCACAAGCCCTCGAAATTCTTGCCGCCATGGGTGCGGGCGGTGCGCTGTGCTACGCCTCTGGCTTCAGTGAAGTTGGCTCCGAGGGTCAGGAAATGCAGCAGGCGTTACTTGAAGCCGCTGGAGATTTGCCTTTCCTTGGACCCAACTGCTACGGGTTCATCAACTATTTCGATGGTGTGCCCATCTGGCCCGATGCGCATGGCGGCAAACGGGTTGAAAGGGGCGTGGCACTCGTCTGTCAAAGCAGCAATATCGCGCTCAATCTGACCATGCAGCGGCGTGCGCTACCCATCGGCATGCTCGTCACCCTCGGCAATCGAGCCAAGCTTGGTACTGCGGACGTCGTGGACTCAATGCTTGACGATGATCGTATCAGCGCAATTGGACTTGTGATCGAAACGCTCGACGACGCCGAGGAACTGGCGCGGGTCGCGCTCAAAGCAAGCCAGCTCGGTGCCCCCATCGTCGCGCTTAAGCTTGGCCGCAGTAAGAGGGGTGCGGATCTGACGCTCACTCACACGGCGTCGCTTGCCGGAGAGGATGCGGTCTGCCAAGCCTTCTTGAAGCACATTGGCATTGCATCAGTTGCTTCGATCCCCGCACTTCTCGAAGCATTGAAGTTGTTGCATCTTGGCGGACCGGTGAGCGGTAACCAACTGGTGTCCATGAGCTGCTCTGGGGGTGAGGCGGCTTTGATGGCAGATGCCCTTGCCCGGCGCAAATTGCATGCTCGTTCCTTTCAGGAAGAAGAAAAGCGGCGCATCGCGAGCACGCTCAATGATCTGGTCACCGTATCCAACCCGCTCGACTACCATACCTTCATTTGGGCGAATCTTGAGGGGTTGCGCGCCTGCTTCACCGCAGTGCTCGCCTGCCAATTCGACATCAGTCTGCTGGTGCTGGACTTTCCGCGTGATGACCTTTGTGATGAAAAACCCTGGCACATCTCCCTCAATGCCTTCGCGCAGGCCTGCAAGGCCACAGGGGCGCGAGGATGTGTTCTCTCCACCATCCCCGAGTGCATGACCGAGTCGCTCGCGCAGGGCATCATCGACCTCGGCCTCACACCTCTCATCGGCGTGGAAGACAGTCTTGATGCCATTGCGGCCCTTGCCCAGGTGTCTGGCTCGTCCCTCGCGAACCAGATGCCTATTCCGGCCTTGCAAGACGGAGCGCGCACCACCCTTTCCGAATGGCACTCCAAACAAACCTTGGCGGGCTACGGGGTTGCCATTCCACAGGGCGCGCTCGCAAGCAGCCTCGATCAAGCTAGGCGGATTGCCGAAACCCTTGAAAAACCGCTGGTCATCAAGGCGAGCGGCCCGGCTTTTGCACACAAAACCGAGTTGAACGCACTCCGACTCAATCTACGAAGCAACGCCGAAATCCAATCTGCCGTGAATGACTTGTTTACGTTGAGTGAGGAAGTATTGGTCGAAGAAATGATTGCCGACGGGATTGCCGAGATCTTCGTAGGTGTTCGCCGCGACCCGCAGGTCGGCCTCACCCTCGTGCTAGCCGCCGGTGGCGAGCTTACCGAGCTTCTTGCAGATCAAGCGGTCCTGATACTCCCCTGTTCACGACCAACCATAGAACTGGTGGTCTCTGAGCTCAAGGTCTGGAAACTACTCTCGGGGTTTCGCGGTTCTCCCGCAGGCGATGTGGACGCGCTATTGGATATGGTGATGAATGTTCAACGATTTGCCATCGAGAATGCGACACATCTCGTAGAACTTGATGTCAACCCGGTGATCGTGCGACCCCGTGGGGCTGGCGCGGTCGCGGCGGACGCGCTCTCGATCATCGCAGGGGAAACCGTCAAGGAGCCTGAATCATGAATCAGACCCCGCTTCACACCGAGCGCAGAGGTGGTGTGCTGGAGGTCACGCTTGACCGCCCCAAGGCCAACGCCATAGACGGTGCAACCAGCCGCGAGATGAGCAAGGTGTTTGCTAGTTTTCGCGATGACCCGGAGCTTCGCGTCGCCATTCTCACCGCCGCTGGAGATCGCTTTTTCTCGGCGGGTTGGGATCTCAAGGCAGCCTCGGAAGGCGAGCCGCCAGACACAGACTATGGCGAAGGCGGCTTTGGCGGACTGCAAGAATTACCCGGACTCAACAAGCCGGTCATCGCGGCGGTCAATGGCATGGCCGTTGGCGGCGGGCTGGAACTGGCCATGTCCTGTGACCTTATCATCGCCACCGAACATGCGAGCTTCGCATTGCCGGAGATCAATGTCGGCACACTCGCGGATGCCGCCAGCATCAAGCTGCACAGGCGCATCCCCTTCCATATCAGCATGGAACTCTTACTCACCGGACGCTTCATGGACGCAGAAGAGGCGGCCCGCTGGGGTCTCGTGAACGAGGTCGTTGCTGCCGACAAACTCATGGGCCGGGCACGAGAAATTGCCGACCTCCTCGCGTCGGGTCCGCCTCTGGTGTTCGCCGCCATCAAAGAAACCGTTCGTTTAACCGAAACGCTTTCGCTTGCCCAAGCTTTCAAGCTCCTACACGCTGGAGGCATTCCTACCGTTCAAACCCTGTACGGCAGCGAGGACATGCAGGAAGGAACCAGAGCCTTTGCCGAGAAACGTGACCCGGTCTGGAAGGGTCGGTGATTATCGACGGTAGATTGTTACCCCTATGGCATCGCGCCCAGCTTCTGATGGCTTGCTATCGAACCAGTGAGCCTCAGACTGGTATGCGGCGAGCATGTGCGCGAGCCTTTATGCTGAATCTTAAGCCGCACACATTGTTCGTGGACTTTCGTGATGATGCGGTTCATGGGTCAATGCAGTTCCTTAACCGTCTCCAGACGCGCGCAGCCTGGCTTCCGCATAAGTTTTGAGGCCGGTACCAACGCTGGTGAATCCGTGCCGCAAAGTAGCGTCGAAAAACAGCTTCACGAGCGGTGTCAGCGGACCTCCCATGTAGTCGTAGCATTTGTAGCTGCATTGCACTTCCGAGAGCTTGGTGAGGCGCTGCTCACGAAACGCCGTTACACCCGCCAAGAACCCTAGGCTGAACTTCTTCTGGCTCCAGGCG
>CAZNYE010000141.1:0-5073 GCA_964577185.1 uncultured Pseudomonadales bacterium
GCAAAGACGAACCCGGGCAGATTGAGCGAGAGCCGCAAGCCGGGCAAGTATTTTCTGACCTTGGCGTCGGCGCCGGCGTTGATCCCGAGCAGAAGCCCAAAGTCTGCAATGACGCCTGAGCCAAGCTCATCACCGATTAACTTGGAGAAACTTAAATGAGCGTAGGCCTCACCATAGGCGTCGTTGTCTTGGAATCCTTGGCTTTGGGCGTCTAGCAGATCAACAAAAACAAAGCTGTCTCCATACTTCCACCCACTCGCGTGTTGCAAGGTATAGATCAAGTGTCGCGAATCTCCTCCGCCAGCGAAACTTGGCACATCGAGCACGCCATATTGAAGATGTACCTCATTGACGCTCCATTGAACGCCGTAGCAAAGTGTCGCAGGACAAATGCACAGCAAGGCTGATAACAGAAAGCGGCGAAGAATGGTGTGTGCGCGAGTCATAGGAAGCGGGTTCCGGTGCTGAAAACACGTGGAAAGCCATTGGTCAGTTCGTGCGCCGACAGCCTTCGACCCGCACCCTGCAAGACGGAGGCCTCGACAATCGATATGCATCCGGTGCCACAGGCAATGTGAATGCGCCCGGCCGGTGATTCAAGAATCTCGCCAGGCGGATGTCCGTCGGGGCTTGGACGGCTCTGGGCGCGCAGGAAGCGCACCGTGACGGCCGCAGTGCTCGTCTTGATCTGCGAAAACGCTGGGGCGGCCGAGTTGAGCGCATGGATTTGCCGCGCGACCATGTGCGCGTCTCGCTCCCAGTGTATTGTCTGGTCCGCGCGAGTGACCTTTTCGGCGTAGGTGACGCCCTCCGACGCCTGCGTCTGCGGGTGTATATTCGGCAGCGCCTTGAGAACGGCCAGCAGGCGGCCCACGCTGAGTTCGGCAAGCACTTGGCGTAAATCATCGCCGGTGGTGTCCTCAAGGATAGGCAGGCTGGCGACATCAAGCAAGGGTCCGGTATCAAGCCCTTCGTCGAGCTGCATGATGCACACGCCGGTTTCGCTATCTCCGGCCATGATCGCCCGCTCGATGGGCGCTGCGCCACGCCAGCGAGGGAGCAGAGAAGGGTGGGCATTGAGGCATCCAAAACGGGGCTGCTCAAGAATATCCTTGGGCAGAATAAGCCCGTAGGCGGCAACAATCAGCAGGTCTAGTGAGTGTTCGGCAATGTCACGCACCGATTCTGGCCGGCGTAGGCTGGTCGGGGTGAGCACGGGGAGGCCATGGCTTGTCGCCAGTTCGCGAACGGGAGTCGGAAGGCGCTTTCGGCCTCGGCCTCTGGGCCTGTCCGGCGCAGTCAAGACAATAGTCGGGCGAACGCCATGGGCTATCAAGCCGGCAAGGATTCTCTGCGAAAACACCGGTGAACCGGCGAAACCGATGCGTTGAGCATTCGTGTCAGGCAATGTCGCGGCGCCTTTTTTCGAGGCGCTTTCGTATTCTTGTTCGCTTCAGCGAAGAGAGGTAGTCGACAAAGAGTTTTCCATCAAGATGGTCGAGTTCGTGCTGTGCGCACACCGCACGCAGGCCCTCCCAGTCGGCACGAACCGACCCGCCTTCTCTGTCAAGATATTCAATCTTGATTCGCGCGGCTCGCCGCACGGGCTCATAAAAGCCCGGCACCGAAAGACATCCTTCATCGGTTTCGATGCTTCCAGACAGATCCAGAATGCGCGGATTGATGAGCACCAAGGGGTCATCTCTGCCCTCCGAAACGTCCATCACTAAGAGGCGCTTGGTAATCCCAACCTGGGTTGCGGCGAGGCCAATGCCACGCTCTGCGTACATGGTTTCAAGCATGTCGTCGGCGAGTCGTCTGATGGGGTCGCGTACCTCTTTGATGGGACGCGCGGTCAGGCGCAAACGCGGGTCGGGATATTCGAGTACGGTGAGCTTCATAGTCGGCCGAAAGGCGCACAAAAGAGTTATGGAAACAACATTGTGCCTTGAGAAAAGGCAATTCGACAATACATAGAGAGTCTAGTTAGCAATTCTCATATTGACGGCTGACCTCATCTGTGGGAACTTTAGGGCAGTTGATCGGGTATGAATTGGCTGAAGACGCGGCTCGTATGTTCCGAAACATGAGGTCGGTCGCCAAGATGAGAATTACTGGTCTCTAGTCGCTACCAATCAGCCACGCATGGGGTTAGGATGTGCTTTATGGTCAAACTGCCTAGCAAAGACAAGAAGGGCGAAGAAGATAAGACTCGCATGTATCGGGTGCTCTTTCTGAACGGCGGAAAGATCTATGAGGTCTATGCCCGCGGACTCTTTCAGAGTGATCTCTACGGCTTTATTGAAATCGAGGACTATGTATTCGGTGGTCGAAGCAACGTTGTGATTGACCCGCAGGAGGACAAGCTGCGCACTGAATTCGAGGGCGTGACGCGAAGCTACATACCTATCCCGTGCATTATGCGTGTGGACGAGGTGGAGAAGGAAGGGGTTGCGAAGGTGACCGAAAGCGGGGGCGGTTCAGTGACGCCCTTTCCGATGCCCGTACCGAAGAACGAGAGCCAATCCTAAGGCGACCATCGTCGCCAGTTCCAAGCTCCATGCTCTTATTGATTGGAGCGCCTCCTCTTTAGGTGGTTTAACGGGTGCTTTCCTTAGGGAGAGCTTGTAGAGGTCCCACCCAAACCCAATGGGACCAAGAATGCGTTCGGCTCCCTGCCTTCCAATAACGCGAGCGGCAGACGGAGGGGTCGTAGAGGAGACGCCGCCACAGCCCGGTGGGTTCACTGGAACACCCTCTGACAAGGAGGGTGGAGCTGGCGCAGTGCACACACTTTCTTGCGCATGACTATCGACAGGAATCAGCGTCCAAATGACGGCTAGCGCAACAGCGCAAATAGACTTCTTCATAAAATGTTTCATGTGCAGGTAAGTGCCGGTCGGCACCTCCCTGGTGGAATGAAGGAACAAGCTATCGAGGCGCGGGAGGGTCTCCCGCGCCGACCGCCGGGCTTGAAGACGGGTGACCGGCGCGGGAGTAATGGCAACTCTCGAAAAAGAGAGAGTTATCGGGTGTGGCAGTCTTGTTTCCGGGTGACCGGTTGATCTCGTAACAAACTAACCCATCGCTCGCCGGGCCAGTGCGCGACTCGTTAGAATGTGAATTCCCTGGCGAGAGGTCTGGCTTTGAGCGCGTTTGTTGTGGTTGGTGGCGGGCACGCCGCAGGACAAGCTGTGGCGCGCATGCGCCAGAATGGCTACGAGGGCGAAATCATATTGATAGGCGATGAACCTTATGTCCCCTATCAGCGTCCCCCGCTCTCCAAGCAATACTTGGCTGGCGAACTTTCACTTGAGCGCGTCTTACTACGCCCTCAGCAGTTCTATGCCGACAAGCAGATCGAATTGAAACTTGGGCGAAGCGTAGAATCCGTAGACGCCAAATCCAAAATGATCGACTTAGATGGCGGCGAAACCCTCGCCTACGGCAAATTGTTACTCGCTACCGGCGGTCGCGCACGCAGACTCCCTCTGCCAGGATCCGATCATCCCGCGATTCATTATTTGCGCGATATACGGGATGTGGATTCGATTCGTGCCAAGGTATTTGCGGGCGCAAGACTCATTATCGTTGGAGGAGGCTATATCGGCTTGGAAGTTGCATCGGTTGGTACCAAACTCGGGGTTGATGTGACCGTCTTGGAGATGGAGCCGCGTGTCTTGGCGCGTGTCACCTCGGAGCGCATGTCGGACTACTACGAGAGCTTGCATGTGAGCCGCGGCGTGCGGGTCGTCACCGGCGCGCGCGCAGTTGGCTTTGAAGATCTCGGCGAGCGGGTCAGGGTTCAGTGCGCGGACGAGCGAGCCTTTGAAGCCGATATAGTGATCATTGGCGCGGGAATCCTGCCGCAGGTTGAGCTGGCCGAGGGGGCGGGGTTGGCCTCGGAGAATGGCATTCTTGTTGATGAGCGTTGCGCGACCAGCGACCCCGACATCTATGCCGCTGGCGACTGCACCAATCATCCGAATCCTTTATTGGGGCGGCGGCTTCGATTGGAGTCCGTGCCCAATGCCATGGAGCAGGCTCGGGTTTCGGCAGACAACATGTGCGATAAACCCGCGACCTATGCGGCGATTCCCTGGTTCTGGTCGGATCAGTATGAACTCAAGCTACAGATGGCTGGGTTTTCGACCGGAGCAGATGAGGAAGTGTTGCGTGGCGACCCGACAGAAAACAACTTCGCTGTTTTCTATCTCAAGGCAAATCAGATCATTGCGGTGGAGAGTGTGAACACACCACGCGAATTCATGGCAGCCCGCAAGCTCATTGAGTCCGGCAAACATGTGGATGTGAAGCGACTTGCCGACTCCCAGACTCCGCTTCAACAACTCCTGTGAGCACAACAGGGCACAAGGGAGCACCGCGCTCTTCCCTGCGTCTTGAGCGCAATCCGCCACATCTGGACAAGCTCGATATGGCGGTCAGTTTTGACAAAGCGACCTATGACGACAGTCTCTCGGAGCTTCAGTATCGGCTGAAGGAATTGTCGCTCGCCTATGGTCGTCAGCGGCGACGCTCGGTTGTCGTTTTTGAAGGGGCGGATGCGGCCGGCAAGGGCGGCACCATCAGGCGAATGAGCTGGCCACTTGATCCGCGCATGTTCAAGGTTTGGCCGATTTCGGCGCCGAACGAAGAAGAAAAAGGCCAGCATTATCTCTACCGATTTTGGCAACGCTTGCCGCGTCTCGGGCAAATGGTCGTGTTTGACCGTTCATGGTACGGGCGGGTGTTGGTAGAACGGGTAGAAGGGTTCGCAACGACAAACGAGTGGCAGCGCGCCTATGCCGAGATCAATGAATTCGAGCGCATGCTTCGTGATGATGGCATACGTCTTGTGAAGATATTCCTACACATCACGCAAGAGGAGCAGCTTTCAAGGTTTCGTGCTCGGTTTCACGACCCCTTTAAGCGCTGGAAGCTTTCTGAGGAAGATTTGCGAAACCGCCGCAAGTGGGAAGATTACTCGGTCGCCATCAACGACATGTTTCAGAAAACCTCCACCAAGGACCATCCGTGGCACCTCATCCCCGCCAACAATAAACACTACACGCG
>CAZNYE010000142.1:0-2312 GCA_964577185.1 uncultured Pseudomonadales bacterium
CGGTATCTCTTGGCCGAGTGGCATCTTCGCCCGACGAGGCGGTGGCGGCCGCGCGCGAGATCAGCGAACGCACCGGACAGGAGTCTTGGGTCATCAAGGTGCAGGTACACGCTGGCGGCCGTGGGAAGGCCGGCGGAGTGAAGCTTGTTCACTCCCTCGATGAGATTCGCGACTTCGCGGCTCATTGGATTGGCAATCGGCTTGTCACTGTTCAGACCGGCGAAGGTGGACAACCGGTTCTGCGCGTGTATATCGAAGAACTCACAGACATAGAGCGTGAACTTTATTTGGGCGCGGTCATTGACCGAGCCCAGCAGCGGGTCGTGTTCATGGCATCGACTGAGGGGGGCGTGGAGATAGAAGCCGTCGCGGCAAGTACGCCGGATCTCATATTGAAGACCGCCATCGACCCCTTGGTGGGAGGACAGCCCTGGCAGGGTCGTGACCTCGCGTTCAGGCTGGGCCTTGAAGGCAAGCAGGTTCGCTCCTTCGCTAAGCTTTTTGTCAACCTCTCGAAACTGTTTGAAGAATGCGACTGTTCACTGGTGGAAATCAATCCTCTGGTGGTGACCGGTTCGGGCGAGGTGCACTGCTTGGACGCCAAGATGTCCATTGACGAAAATGCCCTGTATCGTCAAAAGCGTCTGGCCGAAATGCGCGATTTCAGTCAAGACGATGCGAGGGAGACGGAAGCTTCCGCGCACAATCTGAACTATGTCGCGCTCGAGGGCAGCATAGGCTGCATGGTCAATGGAGCCGGCCTCGCCATGGGCACCATGGACCTGGTAAAACTACACGGTGGCGAGCCGGCGAACTTTCTCGACGTGGGTGGTGGGGCGACCCGTGAATCCGTCTCTGAAGCTTTCAAAATCATCCTCTCCGATGACTCGGTGCACGCGGTGTTGATCAATATATTTGGCGGGATTGTCAGTTGTCGCATCATTGCCGATGGCATTGTGGGTGCGGTTCGCGATGTGGGTGTCCGCGTCCCGGTTGTGGTGCGTTTCGAGGGCAACAATGCGGATGCCGGGCGTACCGTGCTCGCCGAGTCGGGACTCAACATCATCGCCGCGACAGGTCTCACAGAGGCCGCAAAGAAGGCGATCGCGGCTGCGGGAGGTGCGGCATGAGCATTCTCATCAACAAGGATACGCGCGTCTTGTGCCAGGGGTTCACAGGAGCCCAGGCAACACTACATAGTGAGCAGGCGATCGCCTACGGCACCAATCTTGTTGGTGGTGTCACACCAGGCAAGGGCGGAAGCGAACACTTGCGCCTGCCCGTGTTTAACTCGGTACGAGAAGCCCTTCTGCATACGCCAGTCGATGCCAGCGTCATCTATGTGCCGGCGCCATTTTGCAAGGACTCGATCCTCGAGGCCGCGGCTTGTGGCATTGCGCTCATCATCTGCATCACCGAGGGCATACCGACGCTCGACATGCTTGAGGTCAAGGTTGCGCTCGATAGCTGCGGCGCCCGCTTAATCGGCCCCAATTGCCCCGGCGTGATCACCCCGGGCGAATGCAAGATCGGCATCATGCCCGGCGACATACATTTGCCCGGGCGGGTTGGCATAGTCTCTCGCTCCGGCACGCTCACTTACGAAGCGGTCAAGCAAACAACGGACTACGGTTTCGGCCAAAGCACCTGCGTCGGCATTGGTGGCGACCCAATTGCGGGCTCGAGCTTTATCGATATTCTCAAGCTGTTTGAAGAGGATGCACACACCGAGGCGATCGTCATGGTGGGTGAGATCGGTGGCAGCGCCGAAGAGGAGGCGGCTGAATACATTGAAGAGCACGTCAGCAAGCCCGTGATCAGTTATATCGCCGGCGTGACGGCGCCCGCGGGCAAGCGCATGGGCCACGCCGGCGCCATCGTCTCCGGTGGCAGTGGATCGGCGGAAGACAAATTCGCCGCGCTCGAAGCCGCCGGCATCACCACAGTAAGAAGCCTCACCCAAATTGGCGCCGCGATAAAACAGCGAATTGCCTGACTGCACCGGGCGCGATTCGAAACTCGAGGTGGGGTTGACCTTCGCTGCCTGAGCCACCATATATCCGCCGAGCTTTTCATTCAGAACCCAAAATGCCTCAAGCCAGCCAGCGCAAACCCAGGAAGAAGCAGTTTCAAGCCGAGGCGCGTCAGCTCCTGCACCTCGTCATTCACTCGCTCTATAGCAATCGAGACATAGTCCTGCGCGAACTCATTTCCAACGCCAGCGATGCCATTGACAAACTGCGCTTTGAGAGTATCGCCAATCCTGAGCTCGCTTCGGCGGATAGCCAGTTTGAAATCCGAGTAGAAGCCCA
>CAZNYE010000143.1:0-8260 GCA_964577185.1 uncultured Pseudomonadales bacterium
GTACTGCACCGACCCTCTGGCGCAATGATGGTTGGTGACGACCAATCCCTTGGGTGAGACAAACGAAGCCGTGCAGCCGCCGAGTGAGATCACGGCTCCCATGGGGAAGTCAGTCAGTCGCGCTAGGGATGTCGCATCCAATTCGAGGCCTGCGCGCTCAAGCTCATTCGCCATGGAAGGAAGCTGTTTCGGCGTGAACATGCCCTCGACAGCGTGTGCGAGACTTGCGAGTTGGAGGGCGAACGCGCATAAGGCGATTCTGAGTAGGATAAGCGGACGCAGGGTTTTATTCATGTTTGGTCACCTGAGGAATGTCAAGGAATATGGAGGGGTGCTGAAAGGGTGCCTATTGTCGCCCATACATTGGCGTGAATCACCATTCTCGTGCCTGATTGTTCCGCTATAATGCCGACGATTAGTTAAGTACAGTCTCGCCGATTGTCCCGAAGGAGAATGTGAATCCCAAGAACGCCAAGCCTGCAACCTACGAGGATGTCCTCAAGGCACCGGCGCACATGGTCGCCGAGGTGATCGATGGTGTCCTCTACACTTTTCCAAGACCTGCCATTCCCCACTCAAGGGCGAGCTCCGGGCTTGGCATGCGGATTGGCACACCCTTCGACCACGGACAGGGCGGTCCAGGTGGCTGGTGGATTCTGGATGAACCTGAACTTCATCTTGGCGAGCAGATTCTTGTGCCTGATCTGGCGGGCTGGCGGCGTGAGCGTGTGCCGACGATTCCCAACGCGGCCTACTGGACGCTCGCCCCGGATTGGTTGTGCGAAGTCCTTTCGCCAAGCACACGCGCGATTGATTTGGGAGCAAAGAGCCGGATATACGCCCGTAATGGCGTTACCCATATGTGGTTGATCGACCCGGAGGACCGCAGTTTAGAAGCCTTTGAACTGCGTGGCGGCCACTGGGTGTCGCTGGCGCGACTCATCGAAAACCAATCGGTGTCCTTACCGCCCTTCGAATCTGTCAGCTTCCCGCTCGGCATCCTATGGATAGATTCACAACGGCCTCGGACTCACAGCCGCCATCCGCGCATTCACGATCAGGAGAATGCGGTCGCCGATCAGAATTGACCCGTTGACCCTGCATCGATTGAGGCTCATTAGCCCTTGCTTCTTGTATCCTTGATACGGGCTGGAAGTTCGGTTATCGGCAGCATTTCATCGAGTCGCTTCGTGACCTTGGCCGTGACGCCCTGACCCTCCGCCATTCGCACGAGCGTTCCCGCTTCGCCTTCAGCAACCTGACCCTTCCTCCACATGTTGAAGACTATTTCACTTGGACAAATGCCCAGACAAAGAAGATAGATGTAATCTCTGTCCAATCGCACATGATTGAACTGAAAAGTGTTGTTGGCACCCAATGAGGCTGTCTTCACTTCGCACTTCCAGCCCTCAATGTACATGTCGGTCTTTGCGGTGCGACTTCCCTTGTCGACCCGCAGCCCGAAGCCCTCCAAATAGCGGCGGACGAACTCTTCACCGATTTCACCGCGATTGGTGTTTCCGAGCGCGCGATATCCTTCCAGAGGTGAACCGGTCCATATGGATTGGGGCGTGTTCTCTGTAATGATCTTCGCTAGAAGATCCACCGGGTTCATTTCGAAGGTTCCCAGCGACTCGCACTCGCCCCTTTTTTCCAAAAGACAAGAAAGTATGAGTGGTTCTTTCGTGCGTGAACCTGACGCTTGGTGCGGCTTACTCCGGGCCTGTTGTTTCGCATTACCACGAACAGATCTTCCGATACGAACCCCATTTCTTCGTAGGCCAGCATGATCTCAACGTGGGTAAATCTCTGTCTGTTCGAACACACTTCATCTTGGCACTTGACGATGAGCACACCGCGTTCTCGCAAAACACGAAGCGCTTCCTTTCCGGCCGCCGCGTAGAGATCTAGGACGGCTTCGTGGTACTTGCTGTCCGTTTGCAGGCCAGATCCATTGTTTCTGTAGTGCTGTTCGAAAGCGTTATGTTTCGTGTGTGCAGTGCCTCCAGGACTGTGCATATATGGCGGGTCGAGTACGACACAGTCTACGAAGGCGTCTTCATAGGGTAGGTTCCGACAGTCGGTTCCAGTCAGCAGGTCAGTTGCGAATAGCTGATACTGGCCTTTCGGAATATTTCTCCAGAACGCTCCCTTCCCAAACGTCACATCTGCCACTCTGCTCCCCTGAGTCACATAGAGTTCGAGAATCTTTGGGAATACACTGGCGTTGCTTTCCACATAGGCGCTCAACACCAGGTCATTCCTGGGAGCGCCGAATCGCACCTTCCGTGAGGGTCCTTCCTTATGGAATAACGATGCCTGGGACATGCGTTCAGTGTACCACCGGCCTGTGGGCAGGCCAACGCCAAGGGAGTCGGTTCGCTGGTGCGGCGAACGGTGCTTCAAACGATCCCAGCCGCCTGCTCTCCAGCGCGGCCACCTTCGGCGAGCGCGTTGCGGTAGTTCATGCGTTCCAAGAATCGCGAGTTGTTGAGTGCGAGGTTGGCGACCAGTACCGGTCCGTGATGGAACTGTGCGGCATTCAACCTCGCCCCCCTCCCTTGACACTATAAGACACCGCCCGATTGTGGACACAGAGATTGGGTGTGCTGACCATCAGAGGTGACATAGCGACTAGTTCCTATAGTGTCAAGGGAGGGGGGCGAGTAGTTACCTTTTCTGCTAGGTGGCTGAGTGGCTGATGAGGGCACGGGAGACTTTTTGTCGCCTATTTCCCTTCTGGTCGCGACTTCTACATGCCGGGCGGATACTTCGTCATTCTGGCAATCCGTGGTTGTCGTAGAGAAAGTCCTGGCTTCGGGCGGCACTCGGACCTGCGGACTTCCTTTTGCGACTGGCTTGCATAATCGCATTGAGAGCCACACGTCGGCTTTTCGCCGTAGGTACGGATTTTATTGGAACTAGCTTGACCTTCGCTTCGCCATGGCGAGTGAGCCATATATCGTCGCCTTGTTCCGCGCGGCGGACCAGTTCGGTCAATTGGCCCTTGGCCTTGCTGACGGAAATGTGCACGGCTGCTACCTGTGGAAGAATCGCTATGGCGGGATTATGGACCACTTACTAGTCCAAAACAACGGATGCGGGGCGGGATAGGCAATATGCTACTCTTGAAGCGAGTACATTCGACAGCTACCTTTTGATTGCACACTTTGCTAGCATATTTCCCCTGATTTGGATCCGTTTACCGTTATTGGACTGAGCGGGCAAGACCGTGAGTACTAGCATTACCGTGCGCGACATAGATCCTGGCGACAAGTCTTGGCTAAAGCGCGAGGCCCGACAAATTGGTGTGTCGATGGAAGAATTCGTGCGTCGCCTGATTCGCGACAAGCGCACTAAGACGCAGCGCCGCCCCAAGCCCTCCGAGGCTTTCGCGCGCCACTTCGGAGAGGCTCGTGGGGTTGAGTTGCCTGCCCGAGCTCGGTATGCCCACAGACCATTGGATTTCTCTGGTAAGGACAATGAATGAGCGGGGAGATTTGTTGGCTCGTAGATGCGAATGTCATCTCCGAAATGATGCGACCACAGCCTGATCCGCGAGTGGCTGCATTTCTCGACTCCATCGCTCACGAGGGGCTCGGAATTGCTTGCATCACCATCTGGGAAATTCTAGACGGCATTGGCCGTCTCTCGCCTGGGCGGCGCAGAAAAGGCCTTGCAGAGGGCTTCAATGACTTGATGGATGACTTGTTTGAGGGTCGCGTCGTAGTGTGGAACTTAGCTGATGCCCAGAATTGCGCTAGGATCATGGAAGAAAAGCGCCGAAGAGGCGAGCCACTCGACGATCATCTGTCCGACGCCTTTCTTGCTGCAGCTGCGGCTTCGCGAGGTCTCTCGATAGTGACGAGAAACGTCCGAGAATTCCGCAACACGGGTGTTGATGCCGTTGATCCTTGGGTCGTTGGCTAGGATGACCGTCTGTAGCGCTGGTTCGCGGATCCCACAGACAAGTTCAATTGGCCGAGTCATCGGGGTACTGAAGGGAGCCGAGTCGGTCAAGACACCTCCCCTGACGCTACGCACACTGATCTTTGGTCTGCTGCTCGGGTTACCGCTCGATGCGCGGGCCGAGGAAGCTATGGTCGCCGTAGCCACCAACTTTGTATCCACGCTTGAGGCCCTGTTGTCCGAGTTTGCGGCGGCCAGCGACCATGAGATACGGATTGCCGGAGGGTCGACAGGCAGGCTCTATGCGCAGATTCTTCGCGGCGCGCCCTTCGATGCCTTCCTTGCCGCCGATCAGGAGCGGCCAAGACTACTCGAAGAATCGGGCCATGCGGTGCCTGGCTCTCGATTCACCTACGCTCAGGGACGGCTTGCCCTCTGGAGTCGAGATACCAAAGTCTTTGCAGGAGATGGCGTCGCTGCCCTAAGAGATTCGCAGTTTCGCCATCTTGCCATCGCGAATCCCCGTACCGCCCCCTATGGAGTTGCGGCGAGAGAAGTACTCACAGCCCTTGGGCTCCTAGCGTCTCTTGAATCTCGTTTGGTCATGGGAGAGAACGTTGGACAGGCCTTCGCATTTGTGGCGACCGGGAGCGCCGAACTTGGCTTGGTCGCGCTGTCGGGTGTTCTCAACCAGAACCTCAAGGGAAGTCGCTGGGATGTGCCATCGGACCTGCACGCCCCCGTCCGTCAGGACGCGGTGCTGCTCGTACCTGGCGCATCGAATGTGGCGGCGAAGGAACTTCTCGCATACTTGCAGACTCCCGAAACCAAGAAGAGAATCTCCATTCTTGGTTATGACATAGAGCACTAGTGTCTGACTTGACGCCAATTTGGCTTTCCCTGTCACTCGCGGGCATCACGACCGTCCTACTACTGGTGTTGGGAACGCCGCTTGCCTGGTGGCTCTCGCAGACGCGGTCGCGTTTTCGCCCTGTTCTAGAAGCCGTCACGGCCCTGCCCTTGGTGCTTCCGCCCACGGTGCTTGGCTTTTACTTGTTGATTCTGTTTAGTCCGAGCTCCTGGATTGGCGGCTTCTGGCTAGAATTGACCGGAGAGACCCTGACTTTCTCGTTCGCCGGCCTAGTGGTCGCTTCCGTCATCTATTCGCTGCCTTTCATGGTGCAGCCGCTGACAGGAGTATTCGAGGCGAACGGGCGTAGCCATATGGAGGCGGCCGCGAGTCTGCGCGCCTCCCCGGTTGATGCTTTCTTTCGCGTGACGGTGCCGCTCTCGGCGCGTGGATTCGTTACCGCCTCGGTCTTGAGCTTCACCCATACGCTCGGCGAATTTGGCGTTGTGCTCATGGTGGGAGGCAACATACCCGCGGAAACCCGAGTGGTCTCCATCGCCATTTATGAGCATGTGGAAACCTTGAATTATGCCGATGCGCACATGCTCTCCGCCGGGCTGCTCGTGTTCGCCTTCCTAGTTTTGGTGACCATTTACGCCGTGAATCCACAGAGTCCGGTCCGTGTGCGCTGATGTATTGAGACTCGATATCGCCCTTGGGCTCGATGGGTTCTCGCTCTTAATGGACGAAGAGCTATCCGCCCTTGGGGTGACGGCCGTCTTTGGACCGAGCGGCAGTGGAAAGAGCAGTCTGTTGCGCACCATCGCTGGGTTTGAGAAGCCCAGTGCCGGGCACATAGGCTTGGGCGAGGAAACCTGGTTTGATAGCGAAAAGAAAAGAGATGTGCCGGCCTATCGCCGGCCAATCGGATTCCTGTTCCAAGACGCCCGGCTGCTCTCACATCTCGATGTGGCAGGCAATCTCGCCTTCGCCGAAAGCAGAAGCCAAAATCAACCTGCGAAATTTCATCTTGGGGACCTGATTGAGATCTTCGATCTTGAAGCGCTGCTCCAGCGTCGTATCGAAAAGCTGTCTGGGGGCGAGCGGCAAAGAGTGGCCCTTGCGCGCACCCTGCTCACGCGACCAAGACTGCTCCTGCTTGACGAGCCGCTTTCCGCGCTTGACCGAGAACGCAAGGCCGAGATACTTCCCTATCTTGACCGCACCCAGGAAGCCTTTCAATTGCCCACGCTTTATGTGAGTCATGACGTGGACGAGGTGGCACACATTGCCGACCATGTGCTGGTGCTCGTCGGCGGGCAGGTGGTGATGCGCGGTACGGCCAGCGAGGTCTTCAATCGACTTGATGTCGCCATGGTCGATGGACGCTACGAGGAGGGCGTATTGGTTGAGGCACGGGTCGATCACCACGATGAACGACTTGAGGTCACGCTGGTGGATCTTGGCGGAGACCTTCTCACCATGCCCCGAGCGCCGGACTTGCCTGCGGGTAGCACCGTGCGGCTGCGAATCCGAGCGAGGGATGTCTCGCTGGCAACCAAGCGCCTCGAGGCCATAAGCATCCGCAATCAACTCGCCGGGACCTTGATTGAACTAAGCCCCGGTGCCCTGCCAGGGCAAGTCGAGGCCAGGGTGCGTTTGCGAGGCGCTGAGATCCGAGCGCGCCTGACCAAATCGGCAGTTGAAGAACTCAAGCTTGTCCCCGGCATGCAGGTGTTCGCGCTCGTCAAGAGTGTGGGTTTGGCGGCTTCCTGATTTGAGTTATCATGCAGGCTCAGGTTGAGGGGTGAAAAACTAGGAATGAAACGAGCATGAAAAACGCATCGACCTACATACGGGGTGTGTACGAGGCTTGGAAGGGTGAGGTGTTCGGAGAAGTCTTCTTCACCGAGCTCGCACAGCAAGATAAGCAAGCTTCCATGGAGCCCAAGTGGAAGACCCTCGCAGATCTCGAGCGGGTCACCCGGGGAGTGCTGTTACCCTTGGTGCACCGTTACGGCCTTCCCATGAGGCCGCCCGAGGAGTCGAAAACCCGGGGAGAACAGGAGGCCAAGCGTTTCTCCACCATGCCCCACGAGGAATTCATGGCCTACTTGGAGCCCTATTTGGCGGAAGTCGTCGCGAAGTACCAGACGCTTCGAGATGACGCCCCTTCGGAAGATGCAATAGCCATGCAGTTCCTCGTCGATCACGAGGAAGCCCTGTTGCGCTTCGTGCAAATTGAGCGGGGCGAGACCGGGGAAGATTCGCTTCAAGAAGTGAAAGACGTGATCGCAAGAGCATCGGAGGCTACTTTGCCGCTAGATCAGGATATCCTCGTCGCGTCTCACGATAACTCACCTTTCGCCTTCGTCACCGGCAAACGAGAAGGAAAGCGAATTCCTCAGCGTTAACAAAGTTCACACCGAGGCTAGTTCAGAACGATCTTGGAAGCACTTCCGTTCTCGAATGCATGCAGGAATTCGCTCCGCAAGTAATTGGCGTCTCGCTGGCCGGCCTGTTCAGCGCGAGCGCAGTCGCGTGTCTTGAGTGCCTTTATGATCTCGGCATGGGCCCCGAGGGCGGATCTTGGTGTCTTATCACCACCGAAGTACACGCACAAGCGCAATAGCCGCTGACCTTGGTCGAGCACCTGTTGGAGCCAGTGGGTGAAATACTCGTTGCCACCCGCCTCGGCGACGGCAAGATGAAACTCGCGATTGATGCCAATGAGCTGCGAAAATTCCCGTGCTTTCCTTGCTTGTTCGAGTCGAGCTTCAATCTCCTCGATCTTCGCGACCTGTTCATCAAGGCAGTTCGCCGCCGCGAGGTGGGAAGTGACGCGATAGGCGAGTTCCAAGGCATCAAGAAAAGTGGGGACGGATGCTAGATCAAATGGCGCGACGATAGCACTACGGTTTGGCAGTGTCCTTATCAAACCCTCGGTCGAAAGCCGAACGAGTGCTTCACGCACTGGCGACCTTGAAAGTTCAAATTCTTTCGCAAGCTCGCTTTCGTCCAAGATCACACCTGGGGAGAGCTTCAAGTTTAGGATTGACTCGCGTAGTTGATGATATACACGGATTGCCCCTGTTCTTTGACGTGGCGAATTGGGGGAAGAGCCTTGTGCCTTCGGGAGGTCCGCAGAGTCGAGTTTGGAGCCCCGTCGATTGCTGGTCATAGACGCGCCTCGTGCATTTAGACATTATTGCTCGCAATCGCGGGGGGCGCGATGACCACAATAAATTCGAGCCTCCATACCGCCTGCTCGTTCAGGCGGTATGGAGGCTTCAAAAGGCGATGATAGCACATCGCTTCCATGTTTGGAGTCTGTTTGGAGTCTTGTCGACAATTTGTATGCATGGCATAATAGGCCGCTATAAAGGGCATCATGGATTCTGTTACTTCAGGCGGCATGAGTTGGTCGAGAACTCGCTAGCTGTCCAACGACGAGGACGCACAACTTGCACATGCAACTACCATCGAACATCAACCATCGAC
>CAZNYE010000144.1:0-1938 GCA_964577185.1 uncultured Pseudomonadales bacterium
CATCGATCAGATCCAGAAATTGCGAGTCCTGCCGAGGAGCTTGCATTCCCCTAGTCGGTGTGGCTGTCGAAAGAGTCAACTGGACTTGGTTCCAGGGTTCGTTGGTGAATTGACGGACTGACGCATCGAATTCGAGTCGAAGCGTCGAAGTGTCACTATCTAGGAAAGCGGAGTAATTCGCGCTCCACGCTGCACCCCACTGGAAGTAACTGAGGTAGAGTTCGGTGTCTTGCTGAGATTCCGATTCAACCTCCACCAGAATCCGCGTCGATTGGACACGACGGCGCTTGCTCGCGAGTTCTCGTTCGAGTGCCGACAAGATTCTTTCGTTTTCCCTGCGCCGCCTCTGGGCGCCTCGAATGCGCTGCTTCGCGTCGATGCTTGATTCGCCGATTACATCGAGGGCTTGCTTCCATGTGGAAAGGTCGGCTTGGCCTTCGGTGAGATTCCCGCGTTCACTCAGCGCAAAGTCCTGTGCGAGGGCATCAAGAAGTGCAAGTTGACGCTCCGCGGCTTCAATCACATCGTCACTGGTCGCGATTTTTTCTCTTGTTTCCTCGGTCTGCTCCTCTAGGCGCCTTACCTCGGCATCATGCGCGTCGCCACGCTGGAGGACATCGCTTCTCACCGACCGCACCCGTGCCGCTCTGGTCGCGAGTCTCGCCTGCAGGCTGGAATGATCGAAGTCTGGAGGCAAGTCTTCCAGCAGGATTTCATTGGCACCAGCAGCGAGGGAAACTCGAAGCACTCGAGTGACTTCGGCGCCTTCGGGATACACGGTCACCGCGTCGACCTTGGATTCCAAGGGCTGGGCCTCTAGGGGATTGGCAGCAAGAGAAGCGAGGATGAGGATGAAAGACCAGAAATAGGGCATGGACTGAAACTTGTTACACTGCAACGCCTAGTCTAGCGGAAGTCTAGGAATTAACTGAGTGCTTGCGCCATGGCTGAAAGTCTGCGGGCCCGGCGAGGTCACGAAATTTTGGTGGCACATGTACGGCCAGATACCAAATGTGGCTACCGCTCTATCAATGCCCAACAGGATCCACAAGGATGCCAAGTTCAATTCCACGCGATCAAGGTCGGACAGCATCGTCTGGCGAAACTACCACTTGATCCTTCAGAATTGCCAACACTGGGCAAAACATGTCTGGGACGGAGCCTGAATCATGAGTAATCTCAATCTACTTCGCATTTTCCTCTTGGGCATTTGGTTCGGTTCGCCTGCGCTTGCACAAAACGTTGAAGAGTACAGGGCGTTCTACGACATCGGGATTTATGACCAGTCCGTTTCCAATGCTGCTGCCAATGCGTTGGTCGAGACGGGAATCGCAAGCGAAAATCCCGGGATCGTGGACCTCACGCTTCGCGCCATGTCTGAATTGGCGGTCTTCAAGATCAGCGGACTTCCGCATCCGTCGGATCCGCTGCCGGAACGTACGTTCAATGAGATTCCGGGGTTGAAAGCCTATCTTATTGAAACGTATTTCCGCGAACTGGGCCGGGCTGGTTCCAATTCTAGGGAAGTTAGCCTGAAGTCTGCGGAGGAGGCCCAGGATAGAGCAGAAAGCCATCCCGAACTCATGGCAGAGTTGTTTCCGGAACAGGAACGTAGCTTCGCCGATGGATTTCACGGCTACTACAGGCTGGTTGAGGATCTTTCCCCCGTGTGGCCTACAATTCCGAAAATTCTGTGCGCGTATTGGCCGGGTGACCCGCAAGTGCACGATTTCGTTTGGGAGGCGCACGCCATCGACCGCTCTCCCGGCATCGCTGCCACCACACTCGGCAGACTGAACGACTGTCGGTTCACGACATACGAGGCCAATAGCTTCCGCATGAGCCAACTCCAGCTGGTGCGGGGAGATGACAAACCGGGCGCCTCGGCGACGGTGATGATTGCCTCCGGCGGATTCGACAGCGCCAGTCCGTCGGAGG
>CAZNYE010000145.1:0-6638 GCA_964577185.1 uncultured Pseudomonadales bacterium
CCTTGCATCTCGGTCTGATCACAAGCCTCGGCAGCCTCATGGTGCTTTGGGTTTCTCAGCTCACCGAAGACACGCGCTTGGAAAACCAGCGCGACTACTTAAGGTCGAGCTTGATGGAGCTCTTGCAGGCAGAGACCTCGGAGACCTTCGACCTAGATGCAAGCCGTCTTGAGGAGCCCATCTCCCTGTGCGATAGGCAAGGCATGCTGCAGGCGGCGATTATCCCCGGCAGCGGCTCCGGCTATGCGGGTGATATTGAATTTGTCGTGGCGGTAAGTAGCATCGGACAGGTGACTGGAGTGCGTGTCACCTCGCACAGTGAAACGCCCGGCCTAGGCGATGTCATAGAAGCCAGCAAGTCAGATTGGATTCACAGCTTAAGTGGGCACGATGCGCAGGAGACCTCTTGGGAACTTGTCAAGGACGGCGGTGACATCGACGGCGTGAGTGGCGCCACTATCACTCTGAGGGGCTTGGTGCGAGGGATAGCGAACTCCATTCCCCAATCTCTACCGGAGTGCTCCGAGTGAACCAGGCGGTCGCAACCTTCCTGAGAGGCGTGGCACGGGAAAACCCCGTCTGGATACAGATGCTCGGCCTCTGCCCGGCCATGGCTGTCACCACTTCGGTGACGAATGGAATTGGACTCGCATTGGCAACGCTGTTTGTACTGCTCGGCAGCAACCTGGTGGCCAGCAGCATCCCAATTCCGGAGCGCGCGCGACTGCCAGCACTTGTGTTCATCATCGCGAGCTTCACCACAACCACTGTGCTGATCTTGGAAGCCTTCGCCTTCACACTCTATGAACGCATCGCGCTCTACGTGCAGATCATTGTGACCAACTGCGTGATTCTGGCAAGAGCCGATGGGTTTGCGCGCCACAATCGACCACATCTCGCTCTGCTTGACGCACTTGGCGTCGGCCTTGGATTCGCGGCCGCGCTGATTGGCCTCGGCACCTTGCGAGAACTTTTGGGTTCGGGAACACTCTTTGCTGGCATGGAGCATCTGTTTGGAGAAGCGGCGAGCAACTGGGAGATACGAGTTCTTCCAAGCGCTTTTGTGTTTCCGCTTGCCCTGCTACCGCCCGGTGCGTTCTTGCTGGCGGGCCTTGCCATTGCCTTGTTTCGACCGGTGAAGGACTCATGAATCAAACGAAACGCAGAGAAATCTACCGCCGCCTGCAGGAGGTCAATCCAGCACCAACAACCGAACTCGAATATGAGTCGGGCTTTCAACTCTTGGTCGCGGTGATCCTCTCCGCGCAGGCGACCGATGTCAGTGTCAACAAGGCGACCAAGGGGCTGTTTCAAGAGGCCGCGACACCGGCGGCCATGCTCGACCTAGGTGCGGATGGGCTGAAGCGTCACATCTCCTCGATCGGCCTCTACAACAGCAAGAGCGAAAACCTGCTCAAGACCTGCGAGATCCTCATCAACGAGCATGCAGGTGAAGTGCCTCGCGAGCGGGCCGCCCTTGAAGCCCTACCTGGGGTTGGACGCAAAACTGCCAACGTGATCCTGAACACTCTATTCGGCGAATCCGTGATTGCCGTGGATACGCACATATTTCGAATTGCCAATCGTATCCGGCTTGCGCCTGGAAAGAATGTTCGAGAGGTGGAGGACAAGCTCACTCGAGTCACCCCCAAGGAGTTTTTGAAGGACGCCCACCATCACTTGATCCTGCATGGCCGCTACGTGTGTACGGCGCACAATCCGAAGTGCTCGGAATGCTGTATTCGAGACCTTTGTGAGTATCCGTATCGCTTTGACAGGTAAGGCTTGTCTGTATGCGGAGATGCTACTTGAGCCATGTGACGAACAACTCCACCTAACAGGGCATGTCGCACAGCTTGCAGATTGTCAGCTAGGACGAGCGGATTCGATGGAGGCCACATCACCGGGAACGGCGACACTCAACTGCTTTCGGAAGTGGGCCACTATAAACAAAGGTAGCTCCAAACCATGCGCATAGCTTGCCATAGCTTGCCGCAAGCACCAACTCATTTCGATATCCTTTCAGCCAGTAGTGAACGCAAAGAGAGTTTGATCAGAGTGCTCGGGGCAATTCACTCAACATCTCCGGCATCTGCGTAACCAAGCCCACAGCGTCTTCGACATCAATTTGAAAGGCAATGCCGGCCCCCGGTTCGCCGTCGAACTTACCGACATCGCGAATCTTCTCCAAGATGTCGCGCGCACGCGCTTCACTCACGAGAAATAACACAACGTCCACTCTTGACTCTAGTTCCAGACCGAGAAAAGTCTTCTTAGGGGAACGGCCTTCTCCGCGCGCACTGGTGATGACCGTCGCGCCCGTCGCGCCCGCGGCGCGCGCCGCGTCAATGATTTCGTCTGTTTTGCTGTCGTCCACCAAGGACAGGATGAGTTTCAGTTGCATGGCTTAGCTCTCCGGCGGGTGCGTTGATTTAAATTCTCGGCGCTTCGTCAGCCAGGACGCTGCCATGGCATAGCCAAGTACCGACATAATTGGGAAAACACTGGCGAAGGCGATGAGACCGAAGCCATCGATCAAGGGACTGCGGCCAGGCACGCTCGCGGCAAGGCCAAGGCCAAGGGCGGCGACCACAGGCACAGTCACTGTCGAGGTGGTGACCCCTCCGCTATCGTAGGCAAGCGGCACGATGGTTTTGCTTGATCGAAAGGTCTGAATAATGACCACCACATAAGCGGCCATGATGTACCAAGGCAAGGGTGTGCCAGTGACGATACGAAAGCAGCCCAAGGCCACGCCAATCGCGACGCCGATGGCCACCGCGAGACGCAATCCCCAAGCGTTCACGGTTCCACCCGAGACTTCTTCCGCCTTCAGCGATACCGATATGAGCGCGGGTTCAGCCACGGTTGTCGCAAATCCTATGGCGGCGGCAAAGGCGTAGACCAACAGGTAGTCGTTCCAACGCACCGCATCTCCCCCGCTCGCGCTTAACGAGGTGAGCTGCTTCGCCATGGTTTCTCCGACGGGAAACAGCGCCTCTTCAAGGCCAATGATAAAGAGTGTCAAGCCCACCAGAACATAGGCGAAACCCCTGACAATCTTGCCCAGGTTGGGTAGCCGCCTGCGCAATACAGCCAACTGGAAGAACACCAGTATCACGATGATTGGCGCTACGTCCCTCGCCGTTGACAGCACGGTGGACGAGAGGCTGTACAGAAAGTTGCTCATGCGCTGATCATCCCGTACACAAGCACAAAGATGAGCGGCGTAAGACTGGCAAAGGCAATGAGGCCGAAGCCATCGACCATGGGATTGCGGCCACGAATGGAGTGAGCCAAACCGACACCGAGCGCAGTGACCAGCGGCACCGTGATGGTACTGGTGGTAACCCCTCCTGAGTCGTAGGCGACTCCGACAATCTCATCGGGCGCGAAGGGCGTGATGAGAGTCACAAGAATGTATCCACCAATGATGAACCAGTGAATTGGCCAGCCCTTAAGGATGCGCAGAACACCGAGTGTGATGGCCACGCCGACGGACACTGCCACGACCATGCGCAGATTGAGCGCGTAGTCGTCGAGGTCAGCTTGTGTGTTGGAAATCGCGCCAGCCTCCGCCGCCACACTCGCAGCTTCGGCGGCGATTGCGATCAAGGCCGGCTCAGCGGCGGTTGTTCCGAATCCGAGGCAAAAGGCGAAGGCCAAGAGCGCGGGCAGGCTGCCCTTTTGCGCGAATTCGTGGGCGATCTCCTCACCCAACGGAAACAGCCCACTTTCAAGTCCGCGAATAAACAGTGTGAGTCCCACGATCACACAAGAAAGACCAAGGAGGACGCCACCAAGATTCGGAAAGGGTCGCTGCAGCACCAAGATCTGAAAGAAGGCGATCACTAGAATAATTGGCGCGAGATCGCGACTCGCTCCGATAAGATCCTTTGTCAAGCTCTTGAGCATCCTGGATTCAATCTGTGGAGGTCTATGCGGGCACCTCTTCCAGAGGGACAAATACTATACACAGCATAAAAGTGATGCCGCATAATCACTTCAAAACCGCAGCCTCCTCAATGAGCGCAACCCGATTACGCGGCATCACTTTTGACGCTGTGCATAAATTCGTACACATGACTATGGATACCACGCATCGGTTTATGACAGCTCAACAAGCTCTATTTCGGAAGGACGAATCGATTCACCCAAGAAGATGCTCCCCAAGCGGGCGAAGCGCATTGGGTTATCGGTAGAGAGCAGAACCCGGCCTGCGACACCGCCATTGGTTTCTGGTAGCACCGAAGCGACTCGCCGGGCCGCTTCGGTCGCTGAATCCACCATGCGCACCTCGGACGGCAGGGCCTTGGAAAAGAAACGACTGAGCGCCGGGAAGTGAGTGCATCCAAGGAGCAGCGTATCGGCACCGAAGAAGCCGAAGAGTCCACGCAAAGAGTGACGAACTATCATCTCGCACAAGGTCTCGTCCTGACCTTCCAAATCCTCGGCGAGGGTGACAAGAAGTGATGCTGAGCGGGTGAAGATGCGCGCATCCGGACGCTTCGCCAGTATGGCGCGCACGTAGGCACCGCCGCGCACAGTCCCCTCGGTGGCAAGAACGGCGATGCGGCCCTTGGCGCTCATCTTGCATGCCGCTTCCGCACCCGGCTCCACCACGCCAATCACAGGCAATGGCGCAACCTCGGAGCGCAGCGCCGGCAAGGCCACCGCAGCTGCCGTGTTGCACGCAACGACCAAGGCAGAGATGCCGCGATGAAGCAATAGGCGCGCTGCCTTGATCGCATAACGTTCGACGGTTTCCGGGCTTTTGGTGCCGTAGGGCAGGCGCGCCGCGTCACCGAGATAGACGAATTGCCGCTCGGGGAGCGTCTTTTCGAGTACTCGTAAGACTGTGAGCCCACCAACGCCTGAATCAAAAACGCCGATGGGTGCGAGAGAATTCAGTCAGACCTCCCGCGCGCACCGAGCTTCAGACGAAGCGCATTGAGCCTGATGAAGCCCTCCGCGTCATGCTGATCATAGGCACCGAGGTCATCCTCAAAGCTCGCCAAGCCGGGCCGATAGAGACTGTGCTTGGAACTACGACCGAGCACAATCACGTTGCCCTTTAAGAGCTTCAATCGAACTTCACCGGAGACAAAGCGCTGTGAACGGTCAATGAGCGCCTGCAGGGCCTCGCGTTCCGGAGACCACCAATAGCCGTTGTAGACGAGCGATGCATAGCGTGGCATGAGCTCATCTTTGAGATGCGCGAGTTCTCGATCCAAAGTGATGGACTCGATGGCGCGATGCGCCTTGAGCAACAGGGTGCCTCCCGGTGTCTCGTAGCAGCCGCGCGACTTCATGCCGACATAACGGTTTTCGACCAGGTCCAAGCGGCCTATTCCATGTCGACCAGCCACCTCATTGAGCGCGGTGAGCAACTGGGCCGGTGACATGGATGTCTCGTCAATCGCTACCGGATCGCCGTGTTCGAAGACAAGGGTGATCTCTTCAGGGAAATCCGGGGCTTCTTCGACGGAGGCCGTACGCTGCCACATGGATTCATTGGGCGTGAAGTCCGGGTCTTCAAGCTCTCCACCTTCGTAAGAGATGTGCAGGAGATTGGCATCCATTGAATAGGGCGGCTCGTCCTCACCCGCACGCGCGCCTTCGACCGGAATCTGATGCTTTTCGCAAAACTCCATCAGCGCCGTACGCGAATTAAGATCCCATTCCCTCCAGGGAGCAATCACCTGAATTTCTGGATTCAAAGCATAGGCACCAAGCTCAAAGCGAACCTGGTCATTGCCTTTGCCGGTGGCACCGTGGGAAACGGCGTGCGCACCACTCTCGCGTGCGATTTCGACAAGACGTTTGGCGATGAGGGGACGGGCGATGCTTGTACCCAAAAGGTATTCGCCCTCGTAGACTGCGTTGGCACGAAACATGGGAAAGACGAAATCGCGCACAAATTCCTCGCGCAAGTCTTCGATATGGATCTCTTTCACGCCAAAAGCCTCGGCCTTTGCACGCGCCGACTCAACTTCCCCCCCCTGGCCAATATCAGCGGTGAAAGTAATGACCTCGGCGTCATAGGCAACCTGTAGCCACTTGCATATGACGCTGGTGTCCAGCCCACCCGAATAGGCGAGCACAACCCGCTTGATTGCGCAGCTGCTTGGGCTCACGTGACTTGCGTCTTAGTCGGTGTCCGAGCCAGCGCCTGCGATCAGCGGCTGCAATTCACCCGAATCATAGAGCTCAGTCACTATGTCGCAGCCACCTACCAGTTCACCATCCACGAAGAGCTGTGGAAACGTCGGCCAGTCGGCGTAGTCGGGCAATGATGCACGGATCTCTGGATGCTCAAGAATATCCACGTAGGCAAATGGCTTGCCGCAGGCCATGAGGCACTGAACGGTACGTGCCGAAAAGCCGCACATGGGCTGCTGCGGCGTTCCTTTCATATACAGGATGATCGGATTGGATCCGATTTGCTCGGCAATGGTGTCCATCACGTCCATCGGATGGGTGTCCGTTCTTGGTGGAGTGGTGGGTATTCTACTCTTAACTGTTCGCGGACTCTGAATTCCCGCTTGCTATTGACCAAAACACTGCTGATGAAGTGACTTCTGGAGTTCTTGTACGGAGCAATCTACATCGTGGACGTATACGAATAATCTTGTTCA
>CAZNYE010000146.1:0-2466 GCA_964577185.1 uncultured Pseudomonadales bacterium
CCATATGAACGGCGAAGAGTTCCTTCTCGTTCATAGGCCGAAACTGTGGGAAGAGATCCTCAAGGCCATATCGGGCATTGATGCCGAAGAATACAGAACAAAGATATCCAAAGAAAAGACGAGCATCGGCCGGAGGCTTTACTCTCCGATTGATCTCAATCGGCGTTTCCGTCAGGAGCTAGATAACTGCGGATGGACAGAGAGACGCAATACCTATTGGGTGGCCGCAAATGAATCCGTTCTTCGTCAGATTGTGCGGGTACCTGAAGCGGAGCAGAAGAAGGCCATCATCTCCGCAGGGTATACGCCAATCATGACCTACAACCAGACCGATTTTCTAAAGGACCGCGTAGCTGTGGAAGTTCAGTTTGGAAAGTATGCATTCGTAGCACACGATCTCTTTGTGAAGCACTTGAGTTTCTACGTTTCGGACATTATTGATGTCGGTATTGAAATCCTGCCCATGAAGAAGTTGGAGGTCGAAATGTCATCCGGGGTCCCGTATTACGAGCGTGACCTGATGAATCTGGTTCGCCAGGGGCGAGGCGTACCAGCCGTTCCACTAGTGCTCATCGGAGTAGAGCCGTAGTGCCACAAGTGAACAGAGCCTCCTTTGGCCCTTCCACCACGCATACGAACAAGCTCATTCCGCGTATCGAGGCCGGAGGCGGAGTGGACACGAACAAATGGCCTAGGACCGTCCTTGACCCACCACCATATTCACAATCAGGTTGCGCTCGAACGAGCACGGCGCGATTGGTCACGCTTCAATGGCAATTCGTTGGAGGCATCCCGCCGATAGGCCTAGTGCAATGATGGCACAAGGCTGCCTTCCCTTAAACCCCTTTTAGCCCTTTGCAAAGCAGCGCTTTGCGAAGGGCTAACCCATCAGCATCCCACCGTTGACAGCGATGGTCTGGCCGGTGATATAGCCCGCCGAATCGCTTGCGAGGAACGCCACCAAGTCCGCCACCTCGCTCGTCTCACCGAAGCGTCCCAATGGAACTCGATCAAGCATTGCCTGCTTGACCTTCTCATCAAGGGCATCCGTCATATCGGTTTCGATGAAGCCTGGCGCGACCGCGTTGACGGTGATGCCGCGCGATCCCACTTCAGCCGCCAGTGAGCGTGTGAGGGCCTCTACGGCACCCTTGCTGGCCGCGTAATTCACCTGGCCAGCGTTACCCATGCGCGCCACCACGGAACTCAGATTAATAATTCGCCCCCAGCGGGCACGCATCATTCCGCGCACCACAGGTTTGCAGAGCCGATAAAGGCTTGAGACGTTGACATCCATGACCTCCTGCCACTCGCCATCGGACATGCGCACTATAAGGTTATCCCGCGTCACGCCCGCATTGTTGACCAGCACCTCGGGCATATTGGGCTTGAGCGCTTCCATGAGTGCCGCCACAGACTCGGTATCTTGCGCCCGCAGCACCAGTCCGCGCCCATCGCCAATGTGCCCGGAAATGGATTCGGCCCCCGCCTCGCTAGTTGCAGTCCCCCACACCTCATGGCCACGAGCGAAAAAGGCAGCGGCGATGTCCGCCCCGATACCACGTGACGCACCAGTAACCAATACCCGCCGACTCATGCCTGCAATGCCCCAATCGTCTTTTCGAGTGCTGCGAGCGCTCCGGCGGAGAGCATTTCCATGTCGCGGTCGATGCGCCGAACCAAACCTGACAAGACGGAGCCCGGTCCGCATTCGATCAATCGAGTCACTCCCATGCCCTGCATCGACTTTACGCACTCAACAAATCTCACCGGCCCGGCCACCTGACCCACGAGCTTGAGCGCAAGCTCCGCAGGATCCTTCGCAGCCTTGGCGTCAACATTGTGAATGACCGGCACCGAAGGCATCTGTAACTGCGTGGCTTGCAAGGCTTCGCCAAGCACTTCCGCGGCGGGCGCCATGAGCGAGCTGTGCGCCGGCACACTGACCGCGAGCGGCATGGCGCGTTTGGCACCAGCTTCCTTGGCGGCTTCGGCCGCCGCCAGCACCGCCTTTCGCCCGCCCGCAATCACCACCTGTCCCGGGGCGTTGTAATTCACCGCCTCCGCCACGCCTTCCACCGACGCGCAGACTGATTCAATCGTCTCATCGTCAAGCCCAAGCACAGCAGCCATGAGCCCCTCTCCTTCGGGCACCGCGGACTGCATCGCCTGTCCACGCAACCGCACCAGGCGCAGGGCATCGGCAAATGAGAGCGCCCCGGTGTACACGAAGGCGCTGTACTCGCCGAGGCTGTGCCCGGCTACGCAGAGCGGGTTCAATTGCACCGATTCTGCAAGCGCGCGCGCGGTCGCGACACCTGCTACCAGCATCGCGGGCTGGGTATTCTCAGTGCGATCTAGCGCTTCTTCCGGCCCTTCCAAGATGAGCTTTGAAAGCGCAAAGCCCAAGGCCTCATCAGCCTCCTCCAGGGTGTGGCGAACCACGGGAAACGCGTCGAGCATCTC